>NZ_JACJOD010000043.1 GCF_014695385.1 Trichocoleus sp. FACHB-46
ATGCCATTGAGATACATTTTGATGCACAGTTGCTTGATGTCATCGGAGTAAGCCCAAGGACGGTAAGACTCGAGAAATTGGCGACCACACTGCTGGCACTGATAGCACTGTCTTCCGCGACGGTGACCGTTTTTAGCTGTGTGAGTGGAGTGACATTGAGGACATTTCATACCTTCATTGTGCCAAAGCCAGCATTACTCTTTCAGCAACGCCGAATTAGTAAGTCATAATCGTTGTGCTACTAGCTAGATGCTTTCAGAAACCAAGACTATCAATCTTTAGACTTCTCTCGCTTGAGCCCTTCTAGTTCTGCTTGCAGCTTAGCAATCTGATTCTTCAGTTGAGCAAAGCTTTGCAGGTGTTCGTAGCCTTCTAGCGTCACAGCGTCATAGTCAAAAAACTGCGCTAGAGCTAATTCGATTACCTGATTCGGCTGAAGCTGGTTCGCGTTGGCATAATCTGCGATCGCCCCTTGAGCAGTCGGCGGCAGCAAGTCTGTCAATTGGACGTCGTTGGGGATCGTGAAGGAACGTACTGCAACCATTGTCGCAATCTCCGTAAGCGAATACTGCTTCTTGTTAAACTCAGGGGTCAGCGTGAAAATCACCATCGCTTCAATTACTTCTAAGTATGGCAGATAATCCCCAGACAGAGGCACGATGGCAATTCGCACATCAGTAGAGACGTAGCCTGCGAAAAACAGCTCTACAAATACACTATGCCCGTCTCGAAAGCGGTTACGAATGTTGTTGCTTCTGCCGATATAAAGAATTCGTCCGTCTTGGTGTTTAAAGGCATAGAGTCCAGGGACCCGAGGCAAGTTGCGTCCATCCGGGCTTCCTTCATAACACTCCTCAAGCGGAATGCGATTGAGTAACTGAACTGTCTGCGTCACCCGCTTACGGGCGATGGTCAAGGCACCAGAGAGTTTTTCAGGAAAAGAGGATTGAGGCACGGCATCCGACACTCATGACTTCTAAAACCCCGGTTGTGCTGCTAAGCATTGCTATCAGACTCTGCGATCGCTAAGAGTTGCTGGAGTAATTTCTCTGCTTCTACATATTTCTGGGCAGAGAGCTTCGCTTTTTTCAGTTTGCTGACAGTAGTGCGAAGTGTTGCCTGAAATTGAATGGCTGGATCTGGATTCGATTGAGAGACAGGTAATTGTGGCGTCAGCAGCGACCGGACAGCCTCCGCAATTTGTTCGCGAGTCCAACTTTCTACGATTGCCTGTTCAAGGATTGACTGACGCTGATGCTCATCTGTGATTCGAGCCAAAGCTTTGCCAGCACTGTAAGGTATCTGACCTGTTCGAATTGCATTTTGGACATCTGGAGGCAGATTTAGGAGTGGCAACCGATGTTGAACAAAAGACTGCCAGCTAAAGCGTCCTAGCCCTTCAAAGGCATACTCAACTTCCCATAAAATTCGCTCAAACGTGACAGCATCGTCACTGTTATTCATCCACTGAGAAAGCTGCTCGTTGAGTGATCCGAGCGGCACCGTTCCCACACCCGTGTGGGAAGAAGCACTCTCCTCATTTTTGCGTTTGCGGTGCTGTTGATGAAGTCGATACAGTAGGCGAGGAACTTCTGCCGCTGGAATTTGCAGCTGTAGTGCCAGCAGCTCTACGATCGCATGAGTTTCCTCCACCGCATTGAGGTCTTCTCGATTCAAATTCTCAACCAGTCGAATCTGAGCGATATCAACCTCTTTCCACTGCTGCACTTCCTCAGGGGTCAAGATGCGAGCGCGAATTTCATTCAGTCCGGCTGCTTCTGCTGCCAGATAACGCCGCTCACCAAATACCAGCTCGTAATGTACTGGTTCTTGTACAGGTTGAAGCGGCTTTAGCAGTACAGGTTCGAGCACACCATATCTCTGCACCGATGCGGTGAGCTGAGCCATCTTGGCGCTATTGAAAGATTTACGCGGGTTCTTAGGACTGCGCTGAATTTGGCTGAGTGGAACTAGACATTCGTTGGATGTTAGTGCTGGAGCAGAAGTGGAAGCAGGCGCAACATCATAGAGCGAAGATAAACCACCCAGAGATCGCAGCTCCCGGTAGGGGCGTTCAGATTTTGAAGCTTTAACCATCACAACTTCACTTTTGTTTTACTGGAGTTATGAGGCGAGGTTTTTTTCTTACCTGTAGGCATTGGTTCAACTGGCTTACCCACACGCGTGTGGGTAGCGAGCAAAGAGTCTGCTAATGTTTGAAGCGACTGCAAAGCGGCATGGCGGCGGTCGTAAACCATCAAGGGTTGCCCCGCCTCAGAAGCATCTGCAAAAGCGGTCGCATTAGGGATGGGGTCAAACACAGTGCCGACTGCTGCAAGCTGTTCTCGCATTGCTTTCAACACTCGTTGATGTTGGCTTTTCGTTCTAGCGTGTTTGGTCGGAATAAACCCAAAAATACTTAAATCCGGATTAATTTCCCGTCTGACTAAGGCGATCGTTTCTAGGAGCAGATCAGTCCCTATCCAAGACTTGTACTCCGTTTCGACTGGAACCAGCACGCCATTGGAAGCAGTGAGTGCAGACACGCTTAGCAAGCCTAAGCTTGGGGGGCAGTCAATTAGAATCCAGTCGTAGCGATCGCGCAATGGGTCTAGCATGGCTGCTAACTTCCGCTCCCGGTTCAAAGCTGTGAAAAGTTCAAGTTCTGCCTTTCCTAAACGTCGATTGGCAGGCAAGAGATCCATATTATGTGCAGAGACGATGGCTTGTTCAAGCACTGAAATCAGGGCCTCCTGAGTGCTGTAGTTTCCCATCAGGGTGTCATACACAGTCACGGGTAGGTCCCAAGGCTCAAAACCTGCAAAAATCGTGAGACTGCCCTGAGGATCAAAATCGACTAATAGAACTTTTTGACCTGCTTGCGACAGGATATGTCCTAGATTCAAGGTCAGCGTAGATTTTGCTACGCCTCCAGCCTGATTAAAGATTGAAGTGATTACTGCCATCTTCACAATTGGCGGGTGAATGTTCTCAATCCTACTCGAAGACACAATATTTAGATCAAGATTTTTACTTTTCCCACACAAGTATTTCAAATATTCCTTCAGTCGCTCCCACACCCGTGTGGGAAAGAGAAGCTAAGAGGTAGGATCGCAAAAACAGCTTGATATTCAGGGAGGTAAGCTCTTGCTCGCCAATTTCTACTCCTGACCTAACCGTTAAAGCAGTTGGGCTAGAGGGTCTGAGTGCTATCCAGTTGATGGACTTTGAGCGACGCTATCAGACGCTGATTGAGCCAGGTCTCAAAGACAGTTCCCTCCCCTTGCGGGGTTTGGCTCATATCTTGCACCTCGTGATCTGGATGTCCCATCCTTGCCGTTGCAAAAGCCTTCGCTTTTGCTCGACTTCCTGAAGCAGCAGGGCAACAACCACCTGGCCTAGGTTCGAGCACGATTGTTGCTGCTTCAGCCCAGTCTGGCAGTGTCTTCTGGTTCGTTGAGAGATAGCCCCAGTGGGCCAAGATAAAAGCTGTGAGCGACAAGACCAACCAGCGATACAGGCCGAGCTGGGTTTGCTGACCAAAACGATGCAGACCAAAGCGGTGTTTTGCCGTCTTGAACCAGTCTTCGATTTGCCACCGATGTCGTCCCCACCAGATTTGCCACCGATGTCGTCCCCACCAAACAATTGTGCTGGCCTTGAGCGGCTTAGTTGAAAGGACATACCGTTTCAAGCGTGACTGCTGTCCTTCTCGCTTGAGATAGAACCAAGCCACAGTGACAGGGAAATGGACTCCTTTGAGCCGGACCTGTTGACCTGGTTTGTGCAACTGAAACAGTTGCCGTCCATCTTGCAAGCAGCGGTCATAGCGAACACCTGTGATGGCATGGAGTTTCAGTTTTCGTATCCCTCGGAGAAAGTCCATACTGCCAAAGGCCGTATCAGCGAGCACAACTAACCTGAAAGCTTTTCGCAACCAATTGGGCAACTGTCGTACCAGTTGCAAGCCCAAGTGAGCAGGCGAGGCAGTGCCCTTGCCACGGTAGACTCGAAAGCTCCAAGGAATGCGCCAGGGACCAGCCACAAGGTACAAGACGACGAGATGCACGCCTCGTTTGCCGTGCAACACCGAGACTAACTGTTCAAAGGCAGTGCCCTTGCCACGTTTCTCTAGGGTCGTCAAGTCAACAATCACTTGCAGATGGGGTCGGCGACCGTGAGGACAATACTGCCGCAGTTGCTGACGGACTGCTTCTCGCAGGCGACGAATGACTTCGCGCACGGACCAGCTATAGACGTTGAGGAAGCGGCTGAGAGCACTGGGGGATTTCAATTTGCTGTGCTCCGGGAGGGGAGACCCTTGGGCTCGGAGAAACAGCTCCAGCAAAGCGTGCAGGCTTTGACGCTGGTAAGGACTCGGCATCGCTTCCAGCAAGTGGTAGATTAGCTCTTGGGCGTGAGCAAGAATGTCCATTGTTCTTGCAGTCTATTGGTTTCACGCCCTTTCTCGCACCTTTCAAAGCTTGGTGCAAGATCTGAGGTAGATTTAAACACCTTGTTCTGCATGTTAGAAAGCCTATGACATGTTTCAGTCCCTTTGCGGGGTTTGGTGGATTTAAACCTGCTATGAAAATACAGAAGTCCCACTGACAATTGAGGGGGTTTCAGTCCCCTTGCGGGGTTTGGTGGATTTAAACCCATACTACATTCCAGTATTCTTAGAGGCTGGAATCGAGTTTCAGTCCCCTTGCGGGGATTTTGGGTTTTGCGAGCAAAGATTTAGGTCAGACGGCTAAGAAGACTGGGATGTTTCAGTCCCCTTGCGGGGATTTTGGGTTTTGCGAGGTGTTTCTATTCGCGGCAATCGGCTGGTTTATCATCGTTTCAGTCCCCTTGCGGGGATTTTGGGTTTTGCGAGCCCCAGCTTGCTCATAGAAACCGAAGCTCAGCTTAGCGTTTCAGTCCCCTTGCGGGGATTTTGGGTTTTGCGAGTCGCCGCTAGATTGCCGATCGCGAATCCTGAGACATGTTTCAGTCCCCTTGCGGGGATTTTGGGTTTTGCGAGCTGTAGAATCCAGCTCTAGGGCTATAGAATCCGACTCGTTTCAGTCCCCTTGCGGGGATTTTGGGTTTTGCGAGTCCGCCGTCTGAAACGTGCTTTACGACGGAATCCTAGAAGCAGTTTTGACAAACCTCAAACTTTGATCGCTTTCAGAGACTCAATTGAGCCCTGTTTTGCCTGCTTCGCCTGAAACTAAATGAATAAAACTATTGAGTTGTCAAGGTTCTAGCGGTTTTGGCAAACCCCCTAGGGTTTTCGCCCTCGCTTAGGTTTGCCAGAAATCTGAAGGAATGGCCTCATCATAAAATAATCACCTCAGCTTGTCGAGGTTTCTCCGAACCATAAGTAATTGTGCGTTTAACAGCCCCAGCATCCAGAACATAAATTCGTACCGAATCTTCTTCTGGCTTAATCAACCTCTCTACTTGAATCTGAAGCTTAGCAAACTGCACAGCCGTTAAAAAGCACTCAAACACACTGTACTGTGTCCAAGTGCCATAACCCGATAAGAGTTTATGTAAACGAGTGCGCCGTTTATTAGCCGCTTTAGAATCTGGCAAATCGTAGATGATTAAGTAAAATAGCGTCGTCATCGCAGGACTAATGGCTGATAAACGATTCCTTCCTGCAAATGCCGACTTAGGAGTTGTGCTTGTAATTCGATCGCGCGTCGGTACGTGCAGCGGTAGTCAAATACGGGATGTTTAAACTCATCATTCATCTTGCGCTCAAATGTTTGGAGAAAAGACTTACGAGCAGATTCGGAGAGACGATAGGCTCCCAAACTTTCTGTAAAATCTTGAGGTTGAATGGTGCGATTATTCACGACAGCCAACACCACATTATCAGCGACCAAGGGACGGAATTCTTCCATCAAATCTAAGACTAAAGCTGGCTGACCGTGATGGACTTCATGGAGATAACCGATGTAAGGATCTAAACCTGCCAGGTGCACCGCAGCAGTGAGCTGCACTCGCAGGAGCCCGTAAGCAAAGCTTAAGAGCGCATTGATGGGATCAGCGGGAGGACGACGGTTACGTCCGGTGAAAGACCATTGATTGCCGAGCATCTGGGGCCAGCCCGCGAAGTACTCCCGTGCCGATAGCCCCTCAATGCCCCGCATTTGCTCTAAAGTGGCTTGCTCTTTCACCTGAGCTTTACGCAGCTTGAGCGAATGCTCGCGTGCTTCATGACGATAAAGTACAGCATTTTGGTTATGGATTTTAGCGATCACGATCGCTTTGACCAGTTCTAGGCGGCGATCGCAATCGTGATAGAGCTGATATTGGCCAAGCGCAGAGTCAGGAAGTGTGGGGATTTGCTGCCACTCAGGCGATCGCCAACCGCTTGCAAACGCTCGGTTGTAGCGAGTGATGATTTCTGGATCATGCAGAAATACATCCAAGGCTCTAATTAACAAGGCATCAACCCGTTGAGCCAAGTGGGGATGATGAATTTTTCCCAGGGCGATCGCGCTCAAGGCTCGCCGGATAAACTCCTTCCAAGACTCCATGCGGCGATCGCGCTCTAGCTCATCAAAGCGACGTAGATCAGGCGGTTCCAGCAAATTACTGCTGCCGCTGGAGATGTCGTAATACGCTCCTTGATCCCCCAATAATTCAATCGCCGTTTTGAACGTACTATTCCCGCTAGAGGAAATATCCATTCCCACCACTGGAATCTTGTTTGCCAATGCTTCGAGGGCAAATCGCCAGCCCAAAACACTTTTGCCAGAGCCTGATGTTCCAGTAATCAGCACCCGTCCAATTTGCTGATGAAATAAATCAACGTAGACGGGTTTACCGCCCCGACGGGTGAGAAACTCCACCCCTCGGCGATCGATATCCTTTGGCATCGTCAGGGGCATGATGCCTGCTACGGTATGGGTATCGAGGGTCAATCGCCGCTCATTCAAATTACTGCCATGCAGGAGGCGTTTACAGGTGATGGGTAAGGCTTGCAGCCAGATTTCCCAAGCAATATGACGCTCTCGAATCACTTTCGCCGTTTCAAAACTGTTGGCGAGTAGATTGCAGGCGTGAGTCAACTCTTCCGCACTATGGCGATAAACCAAGAATACGGGGGCACAGTGGAGGGCTTTAGTTCCCTCATAAAGCCGACGTTGCGCTTCAAAAGACTCTTCTTGCTTGAGTTCAGCGCCGACATCTCGTCCCTGGCCCTTCGTTATAGCCACTGTACGAGCTGCCTTTGATTGCTTGGCTTGGCGGGCCAAGTTGTCCTGAATCAAAAAGTCATTGCTCCGGCTAATCTCAATCCAGGCTTCCGTATCATGCACATAGCTAGAGGAAAGGATTTTCCAAATCCATTTCAATTGATCGCTAGTACTCGTCCAGCCCAGCGGTGGATCGCTCATGCTCATCACACCGCAGACCTGCCCCCTCCCCGTCAAGTACACCCGGTCATGGTCGCCTCGGTGTTCAGGACAGGCAGAACGCCCCTGGGTTCCCTCAATCAGCAAGGTACAAAGATGCTTGTCTGTGGTCACGGTTTCGCTGAGTTCAAACCCGGTTGCGGTCTCTTGGAGAGTCATCACTTGCAGAATCGCCGGAGCCGCACCTTGATTGAATCGGTTCCACAGCCACTGCCACAGCTCTGTGGCGTTACAGGGAGTGACTTCTAACCCAACCTTTGTATTCAACAACAACTCCCACTGAAGAAACCCCTGCTGAAAGCCTTGTAGCAAAAGCTTTTTGAAAAATGCTTCTTGATAAATTCGTTGATTTCCGGTGATTTGTTCAACCACCCAAGAAGCTGTTTTTCTGAAACGCTCAATGAGACCGCCCACAAAATCTCGCTGCTGGGTTCCTGCTTCGTCATCACTCGTCCAGGTACAAAACGCCAGTTGCTGCCAACGCTGACGGGTTCCTGCCTGAGCCAGTTGTTGTACGCGCAATTGTTCATTGCGAGTGAGGACTGAAACCGGTTTTAATTGACAACCATCTGCCAGGGTCGAGAGTTCTCTTTGCCGTTCCTCATCATCGCTATCACAACCTATGCAGAAGGTAACGCGCTCTCCCATCGGTAGCTCTTTCATGCCTGCTTCAATCGCCCGAGCAAACGTCGTCACCTCACTGTCGTGCAATACATCATGCAACCCAGCGACCCGAAATCCAAACACCAGTTGGTACTGAGCGTTGCCCTTCTCTAGCAACAGGGCAGCCACTTCGCGATCGTCTTTTTTAATTTCTGCCAGGCAGCAGATATTGACTTCATTCTGGAAGGGCATCAATCTACTTTTGCCTCCATACTGATTGGGCACCTGCAGCGGTTTGAGTCGCAGGTTGACTCGGGTATCGCCATAACGGTGGCGAATCCAGGGAGGGCGATGGTGAGGAATGGGCGAAACATAGATGTTACTGCCGTTACACCACTCGGTTCCAGGCGGATTGCGCCAGCGATCGAGAAATTGATGCGGTTGGTTTCCAGTCAAAATCCACCAACTAACAATCCACCAAAACGAGGTACCAAAGAACCAGCCCAGACCCAGGCTGAAGAGACCATTGGTTAGCACATAGCAAATCACCACAATGGCCACCCAAGAACCCAGTTGATCGGCGGGGATCGGACCCAAGCTCGCCTACTTGCCCAAAATCCGATTCACTTTGATAAAGCCTGGGGTAGAATCTCGTTCCATCTCTTCTGCCAGCCCTGGGTGTCAGCCACTTGTGGTTCCAGTGCCATTGCCAATGAAGATGAAGGTGACGACATCAATGGCAATGACGATCGCAAACGCCAATCCCACCTGGGTGACAATCGGACGCCAGTCGTTGCCTTGTTGCGATTGGTTATAGGCAAAGAGAGCCGCTGCTGCCACCAATAACAAAAAGACACCTCGAATCAAGTTGAAAATCAGCCCCACTACATTGGCATCCAACGTATTCGTGCCACCGCCCGCTTGGGAGGTTTGCTGGGCCAGATCAATAAAGAACTGCTCTAAGCCGCTCAAGAAGATAGCCTGAGCCGGAACACTCAAGGTGTTCAGTAACGCAGTCATCGTAATAATGAGGGATGCAATATGCCAGAAAGGGATCTTTGTCCCCAGATATCTTTCTAAAATCGGTACAGCATGAATTAAGTGCCAGAGACTGATAAAAACTACACTGGCGCAACCTAAAACCGTGATCAAGATTGGATCTTTAATCAGGAGATAAATTACGACTGCCACACAAAATCCGATGAACCCTAAGTCGGTTCTAGTCACCTTAAAACCTTTCAGATCCCTTGTAGAGCGACGACGGAATTGGACTGGATCAGACTCAATTACCTGCGCTTTCGTGTTGTACATCATAGGTTTCCTATCCAGTAACTGGTGAATTAAACTTGCAACTCTTCGCGGCTGGGTTTAACAGACCCTTTAGCAGCATGGCGATTCGATGGTGGCTCAGCAGCTCGTTCATGGAGCTGAGCCTGGATGATTGATTCCATTTCTCGGACTGGAATCGTGCAATGCAAAATATCGGGAGATTGGCCCGGCACCAACCGGGCATCCAATACCTGAGCATCTTGATGATTCGGGTCAAACCCTTGGAGTAGTTGATTTCCATTGGGTAACGTCACCACCTCAAACTCATATTTGGCTTTGCTCTGACCGCTCAAAGTAAAGACAGGTTCAGCCTGACCATTAAATCGCTCTAACAGATTCTCCTGAAAGGTCGCAATCAACGCCTGAGCGCTGGCTTTGGTCGTGTATTCTTCTTTGGATTGGGGGAGCCTGCCAATGGTGGTTTTCTCATCAGAACTGAGATGATCGGTGGCGATCGCCCACTGCCCATTGGTACGATTACCTGCAAAAAGGATATTGCCTTGACGGTTGTTTAGAACAATCGCTACCTGATCTCCTTGCGCTTCCATCCGCAGAGTTTTGTGGCTGGAAATCACAATCCCTTCTGGATCAGCATCATCCGAGAGTTCATTGGTGACTCTGGCAAAGCCCACCAAAGATTCTGCACAAGAAATTTGCTGAGGATCAGCGCGTCGCGCCATAAGTTGCTCCAGCACTTTGGGCTCTGCGCTCGACTTTTCAGGTGCCCCAGATTGACCTTCTGCTGTATTCACTTCCAACTCAGCTATTGAAGAATGGGTTGGTTCTGTAATTTGCTTCTCTAAACGACTGACCGCAATTTCTAAACGATCCAGTCGTTTGGAAAGACCTTTCAGGTATGACTCAATCTGGTCAAGCTGTTCACTAATGCTGGCTTCCCGGTCCAACTCTAGGGGTTGAGATTTGTAGGTGGGATCTAGTTTTACACCCAACCTGTCTACCTTACTTCCCACGGTTACAGCCGCAGTGGCTAGAGGGTTCTCAGCCGTAACAGGCTCTGGTTCTGTTGTTGGTGTTACCGTTGAGTGCTCAGTTGGTTTCCCCTGTAAACGGCGGGTTAAATGGTCTACCTGCTCATTCTGGCGTTGGAGTTCTCGGACAATTCGTTCAATGCGTTCCTCGTCGTCCTGAGCGGTCAGGTTTTCCAACACTCCTTGCCCAACCACAATCCCCAGAGTTGCCAGTTGCCCTGCCAACCCTGCTACGTTGACTCCATTGGTTTCGCGCCCGTTCACAGCGGCGGAAGCACTTAAGCGGGATGCTTCCTCCACTGGGTTTCGGTAGCGGAAGTCTTGATGATTGGATTTAGCAGCTTTGCCTTGAGTCTGCACCTTAGATTGAGACTTGCTCTGAGCTTTCGTTGATGTTTTAGCTTGATGTTTAGCGGCCGGAGTTGGAGCAAGTTCCGAATCCCCCAAATCGTCCAAATCAGCATCTAGTAGCATTAGCATGTCTAAATCCTCGTCTGGCTCTTCATCAAAGTCACCATCGAGATCAAGAGCATCATCCAAGTCAGCATCTAGATCATCAAATTCTGCCTCTTCAAAGCCAAACATCTCAGCAATGTTGGAGGGCGTAAAGTAGTTTTTGTCCTTGTCTGTAACACCCTCTAGATTCTTGATCAGATACTTGCCGCTAGTTCTTTGGCTAGGGTCGCTGGTGAGATAGAAGCGGTAGCCTCGAATTTCATCATCATTGCCACCACCCTCACAGAGCTCAACAGTGATGGGAGCCTTGAGCGATCCTCACTGCAAGACTCGACATACGCTTTAAATTCTTCATGAGAGCCAACGCCCCCTTCCTGAAGTGCCTGGGTGATGGCTTTATCCAGGGTGCTTTCAATATGACGAAGTTTGCGGCGATCGGTCAGGTTCTGCCACGTTCGGCTTTGCCGACTCGAAGAGTCTCGCTGCTGGGAACTATGTCGCTGCTGGGGTCGAGTAGGTGCTTTAGTAGCCATAGGCAGCTCGGGAGCGCACATTGAGGTTGCTGTAAATGTCACCCTAACAAGGCGATCGCTCAGGTGACCTACGCCCAGTGGCGATTTATCCGGTATCCAGTTGGCTAGCTTACAAGCATCGCACAATGATCTCCTTTCAGATGCCGCAACTCAGAGGGCCACTTAAAGCTTGAAGCAGATGTGTCGCAAGGGTAGAGCTACTAGGCGCAAAAAAGATAGGCTTGCTACTTGACCACAAACCTATCCTGGAAATGCTGGCCATGAAGTTCGCACTCAAGGCTCAGCCAGCTATAATTGTCGAGCTAAAGAAGGACAAAAAATGCATTGCAGACATAGCGATTTTTGGATAGGTTTGTATGCCCAAGCCTGGTTGAATGGTATGGACTTAGCCAGTGATTGGGTAGAATCTTGGATGCAGCTTAGTGGCAATAAGTAACTTTATCTTCAGCAAGGCTTGCATGCTGCTTTCCGCCTCCACTGTTTGTTCTAGCCTTCTTGTTATCCCCTGAGGCAACGATTCTCTATTCTGTACAGGAGACTACTGATAGAAAACTATGCAAATTCATCTACAGGTAAAACAGGGAAATATTGCAGGAGTCGCAGCGCAAATTGCGAGCGGTGTAGATGTTGATGCTTTAGACGAGTATTCTGCTCAAACTCCCTTAATGGTTGCTGTCACGAGTCTGAATGCAGGTCTCGATATGATGCAGTTTCTAATCGACCAAGGAGCAGATATCAACGCTGTGGATGAGGAGACGCAAAAGACAGTCTTGGGCTTTGCTGTGCAAACAGGCAATCTGGATAAGGTGCGATCGCTTCTAGAGGCAGGGGCTGACATTCATTATCAGACTTCAGGTGGCTATGATGTTCTGATTAATGCTGTGCATGGTCGAGATATTGCTAGAGATCCACACTTAATCCCTCTCTTGAACTTACTGATTGAGCGAGGAGCCAAGGTTGACGGTGTGAGTCGCTATGGAGAATCAGCCCTGCGGGTCATCTCAATAGTTGGGAGATTTGATGCGGTCCAGGTGTTACTTGCAGCAGGAGCTGATGCAGAGCAACTTGCCTGGACAGACCTCATGTATGCGATCGTCTTTGAACCCTTAGCAACGGTTCACGAACTGCTGGAGCAAGGTGCGGATCTCACAGCACGGGACTGCTGGCTTAGAACTCCTTGGCTGCTCTGCTTGCAAATGGGCGATGTGGAAAAGGCGAAACTGCTCTTAGCTGCTGGCGCTAATCCTCATGATGTGGGAATTAGTGGCAAGACTGCCTTGATGTTTGCCATCGAAAGCGATTGCACAAAAATTGTGCAGTGGTTAGTTGAGCAAGGATGGAAAATTGAAGTGCCAGATGAATTTGGCGATATGCCGTTAATGGTAGCCGCAAGCAGGGGTGCAACAGATTGTGTGCAGATTTTAATCGAGCATGGCGCTGATCCCAAGCGGGCCAATCATTGTAATGATACAGCCATTAAAGTTGCGGCGAATCTACCCATTGTTCGTATCCTGGTGAATGCAGGTGAGGACATGAGTGAGATTAATGATGATATGCGGAAAATCCTCACAGAAGTCGGTGGCGAAGATCTCCAACTATCGCTAGAACAATATGTAGCCGGAAGACATCGGCGCTTTGGGCAAACTAATCCAGAAGTGATGGATATTGAGTTCTGGAAAGCGATGATTCGCTGCGGTCACCCTGCCTATTATGCTCAAGCTCAGTTCCCTGACACCGGGGACTTAGAGGAACCTGTCTGGTGCTACTACCGGTATGGCAGAACGATTACCGAGTTGCCCGATGGAAGAATCGTGGAAATCGGGGGTGAACATGAAGATTACTACGACCCAGACTTTTGTATTTACAATGATGTTGTGGTTTATGCAGGAGATGGCACATTTAAGATTTTAGGCTATCCCCAAGCAGTGTTTCCGCCCACAGACTTTCATAGAGCCACTTTAGCAGGAGACTACATCTACATCATTGGCAACCTGGGCTACGCTGAGAGCAGGATAGAGCAGGAAACGCCAGTGTATCGCTTGCATTGCCAAACCTTCCAGATTGAACAGGTAGAGACCATAGGGGATCGGCCTGGATGGATTAGCCGTCACCAAGCGGCCTACAAAGAGCCGTCGCAGATCTGGATTACAGGCGGACAAATCTACGTGAGGCGAAATGGCCAAAGTGAATATATTGAGAATCAAGCGGATTACATCCTAGATTTAACAGATTTCCGCTGGACGCGCAGAACTGACTAAAAGAATAGGAGATCTACAGCATTATGCTTGCTGATAGACTCGCAATGAACTCATGCAGACGTTGTAAACTTCAACTATCTGCGAAAACAGAGCATACTCATATGAAGTCGATGACGATCGCCGCCCAGCATGGTAGCATCCACATCCTTGAGGCCGATAGGCCTGCCACTACTTCAGAATCCAAGTCATTGCCAGTTGTGTTTGTGCATGGGATGGCTTGCTCAGCAGATATCTGGAATGCACAGATTGCTTATGCCGCCCGGATTCAACGAGCAATCGCGATCGATTTGCGTGGGCATGGCGCTTCCACATCTCCTGCTGACGGCAACTATTCTTCTGCCGCTTGTGCTACCGATCTCTTTACTGTGCTAGAAGCCCTAAAACTTGATGCGATCGCCCTCGTCGGCCACAGTTACGGTGCCTGTGTTGCTTTAGCGGCGGCAGCGACAGCACCCCAATAGACTTCTTCAAAAATAAGGCAATCAGCCAAAATAAAGGGAGCAGTGCTGTCAGGACGAATCATGAAGCAAGCCTGCTGCAACCGTCTGTTGCATCCATTCAACGCCCATCCTCAACCAGGTAAACGGATGGTAGGGCTCGGAGCAAAAGCGCTTTGGGAGCTGTGGCAGCGGACGGCAGAAGCGGAACGGGCTAAACGCCTGAGGCAAGCTCAACGACCTAGAGGAAAACGACAGGCGGGTGGAGGGCGTAAACAGGATGCCGCCGTCCTAGGTCGGTTGTTGGTGACCCTGATTTACCTGCGGCAACACTGGACCCTGCAAGCGATTGCTCTCACCCTCGATTGTGCCGAAGCGACGGTTTGGAACTACATCCATGAGATGCTGCCCCATCTCCGTGAGCGCCTACCTGCGAGTTTGCTCGAACAATGGCAGCAAGAATGCCCCAGTATCGAACGCGCAGAGCTAGAGCAATGGTTAGCCGAACTGCCGGAGGGAGCTTTGCTAGTCGATAGTTGGGAGCAAGCGATTCCCCGACCCACTGATGATCAGGAGTAGGAAGAGTATTACTCCGGCAAACAGAAAGAGCATACCCGTAAAAACCAGGCGATTGTCATCCCGAAGGGTGTGGACCTCGTCGATGTTGTCCTGGGGGGGAAGGGGCCGCGTAGTGACAGCAAGCTACTTGAGCAAACGCAGGACGAATTGCCGAACCGTCTCTCGTTCATCGGGGACAGAGCCTATGTCAGTCGCTGTCATACCACCACACCCCATAAGAAACCACCGAAGGGAGAGTTAACGCAGGAGCAAAAGGAGTTTAATCGCTACGTGAGTCAAAAGCGAGTGTTTGTGGAACAGGTGATTCGAGTGATTAAAATTTTCCAGGTTGCCAAGGAAGAGTTTCGGATGCCTTCCCGGATGTATGAGTTTGCGATTGGTTGTGCCTGTGGTTTAGTCCGTTTACGGGTGCAGTATGTCTGAAATCAGAGCTTTAGCAGCTTGACCTACCCACTTTTCTTATTTTTGAAGAGGTCTATTCGAGAATTCTGACTCTATGGGTGCCTCCCTTGTCACCTGTTTAGATTTCTGAGGACGACGTTTTTCCCATTCTGGCTCGAATTGGCCAGGTTCGCGGTGCGGTGCGAAGCAGCCCCCCTTTCGGGTCACCTCATCACAGCCCAACTCATCATTTGCGTCGTCGAGCCCGGTGGTGAACAGGTGAAGCGATCGGTCAAGGAATCGATGCGGTAAGAGAAATTTCGAGGCAAATTCACCCTGCCTCACGGTTCTAATTCACATTTTCCCCAGAAGTCAGGGGAATGCCTCCAGTTCAACTATTCCCCTAGCTTCGAAACCACTGTGGAGCAAGTCTTACAGCCGTTTTTGTGTCGATTCGCCTGGGGGAAGATGTCCTTCCTATTCTGGAGACATCAAACAAACGAAGGACACGAAACCATGCCTTACGAAAAGTTAGACCTCTCTACTGCCAAGCCTGTTCTCTCCTGGGCAAACCACGAACTGGGTCAGGATGAAACCAAAATGGCAAAGAACGTAGCATCCCTGCCCTTTGTCTTCAAGCACGTTGCCCTGATGCCCGATGTCCATTTAGGTAAAGGGGCTTTAGTGGGTTCGGTTGTAGCGACGAAAGCAGCGATCGTTCCCGCGGCAGTGGGAGTCGATATTGGTTGCGGCATGTGTGCAATCAAAACGCCTTTTGTGGCGGAGCAATTGGACGGCAAACTGCACCAGATTCGGCAAGACATTGAAGCTCTAATTCCCGTTGGCTTCAACGAAAATGACGAAGCAGACGCACAAGTGCTGAACTGGCAGGGTTGGCAAGACTTTAAGCATTTACACTCTGACGCGCAACATTTGGAAGCTAAGGCTTTGAAACAGATGGGATCGCTGGGGGGCGGCAACCACTTCATCGAAGTCTGTGTGGATGAGCAAAATCAGGTTTGGTTGATGCTGCACTCTGGGTCTCGTCATATCGGCAACGTGCTGGCACAGCGCCATATCGAGACGGCAAAGGAGTTGGCAAAGCTAGCGGGCGAAAAATTGCCTGATCCCGACCTAGCACACTTTGTTCAGGGCACCCCAGAGTTTGAGGCGTACTGGCGTGATTTGCAGTGGGCACAGAACTATGCCCGCGTGAACCGCGAAGTGCTGATGGCGCGATCCAAGCGAGTGCTGGAAAAGCATCTGGCGAACGGTCAACCCTTCACTCCTTGCCTGAACGTCAACTGCCACCACAACTATGCCGAGCGAGAAGTGCATTTCGGCGAAGAGGTGTATGTGACTCGTAAAGGTGCAGTCCGGGCACAGGCAGACGACTATGGCATCATTCCTGGGTCGATGGGAGCCAAGTCCTACATCGTGAAGGGCAAGGGTAACGTGGCAAGCTACTGCTCTTGCTCTCACGGGGCAGGGCGGTTGATGTCTCGGAACAAGGCAAAGCTCAACTTCACGTTGGAAGACCTGATCCAGCAAACACAGGGGATCGAGTGCCGTAAGGATGAAGGTGTACTGGATGAAATCCCCGGAGTCTACAAGCCGATCGATCAGGTGATGGCAAACCAATCTGATCTAGTAGAGGTGGTGGCAACCTTGAAGCAACTTGTTTGTGTGAAGGGTTAAACAGGCATAAATTGCTCTCATCGGCTCAACAAACGCACTGCTTCACCAAAGGGAAACTGCTCCAGGGCTAATCCCCCTGAAGTGACAACCCATAGTACAGGTGAGCAGGGAGCGTCTGTCGGAAACTGACCATATCCATCGGTTAAGTAAATACAAACTCCCATCGTCATCCCATCCCACTGTTCTGCCACTTGCTGGAAGAAGGGAACAAAGGAAGTACCACCACCGCCTTTGGGTGCTGGCAACTCTACATCAGGATCGAGAACATAGGGTCCGTAGATTTCAGCATCGGCATAGTAAAGGTCGCATTGCAGATGGGGGTAAGTGCCTAAAATACCCTGCACTTCACTCAAAAATAACCGCAATTGGCGTTGGTCGATCGAGCCGCTTGTATCGACTGCCACAAAAACTCGAACCGATTCTCCCACTAATGACTCTAGATATAGCCCTCGACCGACAAAGCGCCGATCAAACCCCATAAAGTCTGTCGGAGTTCGTACCAAATAGCGCCACAGGTACGATCGCCAATCTATCTGAGCAGCAGTTAATACGCCCAATTCTCGTTCTAGTCCCGCAGGCAATTTGCCTTGATCTACAGTACGGGCAATCACCATTGATTGCTGGAGAGCGTTTTTCCAGTGGGTTTCTAATGTGGCTTTTCGAGCCTGAGACAGGCTATCTAAACTCGCTGGAATAGAGGTCACTTGAGGTGATTCAAGTTGAGTCCTGCTTGCATCCTGACTAACATCGGTTAGGTTTAACTTGTCCCCTAATTGCTGTGCTTTGTCCTCTAATTTTTGTGATTGCGTCTCAGTCTCCGCCTCATGGTTTGAAGGATTAGAAGTTCCCTGGTTTTGCTTAGATAGAGCATTGTTTGGCGATCGGTCTAACAAATCGGGATTGGGTAAGCTTAACTGCGCCGAGTCTTGTTTGAGTAGTAGTTCACAAATCTCTTCAACGCTGAGATGTTCAAGTTTAGGATCTCGCACTCCTCCGGGTGGTAGATCAAACACACCTTGCTGCACAATCATGCCATTGACCACAATATCAGCGGCAATATTCCAAACCTTAGGATCTCGCACTCCGCGTCGTACAGTGTGAAGTAAGGCAGCGTGCAGAACTTCGTGAAGTAACAGCCCATCCTGTTGAGCACTAGGAAGAGAGCGTAGATAGTTTGGGTTAAAGAAAATATCTTTGCCGTCTGTTGCAGCCGTTGGGGTGTGCTGAGTCGGGATAAACCGAGCAAACAGAGCCAGGGTTGCAAAGAAGGGAGATTTCATTCGCAACCTCAGGAGAGAAGCACTAATGATTTGAAGATCTTTCACAGGTGTTGGAATTACCAATCTCAATGGCTAAATCATGGGAAATCGGTGATTTCAGAAGGCTAGCAGTTGTTCACACCCCCACCAATTGCTGAAACTCCTGCAAAAATTTCTGAAGTTGAGCATCTTTGTGCACCAATTTTGCCAGGGTTCCCATCTGTCCTTTGCTCCGCATGACTCGAAACATATCGATGGCAAATAACTGTACCCACTCCGCTGTCGCCTTTTGACTGAGCCAGGTAAAAGCGTTGTAGGCTTGATTTGCGTCTGCTGCCCGTAGCGTCAGCCCGATCGCCGTAGCATAGCGAGTAGAGGGTTCAGCAGGAAAGTCAATGCGGTCGCCATTTCCCTCTAGAATGGGCGTGAGATTCGGTAAGGTGCGGTATAGCTCAATGTATGCGGCAAACTCTGCCTCTGCTGCCACTCCAACGGCTGGCGCAATACTCAAGTCCGCTGCATGTAATGCACTTGCCATCACCCACGATCGCGGTGAACACCAGGCAGGCTGTTGGGGATCAAGCTTATGTAGTAAAGCCGGACGAAACGAGAGAAAGGCAATGATCTGTTCATGCACGCCTGTTTCTAGCGCATAGGCTTTGAAGCTATCAAAATCGGGTTCGACTTGAAGATGTAGGAACCGATTCGCTAAGGGTGTAGGCATATCAAACACCGCCGCCCGATCTTCTTTGCGGTTTCCGGCTGCCCAGACAAACCAGCCCTCTGGAACGGTGTAGGAACCGACGCGGCGATCGAGAATTAATTGCTGTGCTACACCCTGCATGACTGGAGGAGCCATATTCAGCTCATCAAGAAAGAGAATGCCTTTGCCCTCACGTGGTAGAAATTCTGGTGGATACCATTTAGATATCCCATCTTCTGCAACGGGAAGACCGCGCAAATCGGTAGGGGCAAGTTGTGACAGCCTCACATCTACAAAATTAATGGCATGATCGCGAGTGAGTTGTTCCACAATGCTCGATTTGCCAATGCCCGGTGTTCCCCAAATCATGGTGCTGATTTGCAGATTTTGGGTGAGGAGGCGATCGAGGTAGGTTTTTAGTTCTGTAGGAGTCATGGTCTCAATTTAGGATCTTGATGCGAGATGAGTTTGAGCACCGGCACGAACTGCCCAATTTCCATCTGTTGTCAGGCGTTGCAAAGGCTTACCGAATCACTAGATCAAAAGAGGATGCTAGTTCTCGCAACACATCAGACGGCGTGTTTTCGTCTGCGGCTTCTTGTTCTGGTGTGAGCATAGTGAGAGGCGATCGCATGTTTGTCTTCCCAAATCGGGACACTGCTTTGTAGGTTTTTCGCGAGGAGGCGATCGAGATAGGCTTTTATTCAATGGGGGTCATAGTGAAGCAATTAGTGACAAAACGTGAAAAGAAAATTCAACAGAGTTTACTCCCAGGTTAATTGGCTGAAATGAGCTTCCTGCCAGGCTTTTTTGGGGCTAGTGTCCTCTAAAACGTTTTGTGCTGCATGACGGACATAGTCAGAATGATCCGTTGATAGCTGAATTAGGAAGGTTTCTGGGATGTTGGGATTTTCGGCAACTCCTTTACGAATCGATGCAGACGGGCTGTTCAAGAATTGGCGAATGATCTCCTCTGGCATGGCAGGATTTTTAGCCAGGAGCGCGTGTTTGGATGGATCATTCTTGAACCAATCCATCAAGATTGGCATGGGTGTATTCGGATGGCTAGCCGCAAGCTTTTGGTAAATCTCTTTCGAGCTTTTTGCCAATTTTTCTAATGCCGTAATCGGAAGATGAGGATTTATTTCGAGGCGTGTCAAGGTATCAAAATCATATTCCTCAAGCAGCATAAACACTAGTCGATCAGAAAGGCTAGGGTTTAGAGCGACGGAGTGTTTGACGTAGTATGGACGGCAATCGCCCACAATCAGCTCCTCTAAAAGATCTTCTGATGTGTTGGGATTCAGGGCAACTGCACAAAGCAGCGCAATGCTCGAGTCCGATTGATCTTCTACCAGTTTTCGGAGAAGAGTAGCAGGGATGGGTCGTCTAGCAATTTCAAGCTTGACGGTGCCTGTACTTCGGACTGCCAAGATTTCGATCACACTTTTAGGAAGCTTAGGTCTAAGAATAAGCGCTTGATCAACTCTATCCAACTTTGGGTTTCGTAGTCTGTCATCTCTAGCCGCGATGATTTCAAGCACATCGTCAGGTGTATTGGGGTCTCTAATGATACCTTTCAAAAACTCACACCATGGTTCGCTTTGCTTTGAAATCGAGCGAATTTCTTGCTCTGTGAGGGTTCGCTCAGGTGTTTCAAGCTGTTTATGTTTAGCAAGCCACGTTGAAAACAAGATGCTGTTTGCCGTTGGACGAGGAAGAGTATCGAATAGGTTCGGATTTTCTAACAGCAGAAGCGACCATAAAGGATTCTCTAATATCTGCTTTGGAAACTCCTCCCCTAATTTGAACAGAACGTCTACAGGCACATTAGGATTTGCCACAACTCCACAACGGATTTCCTGATCTGGACTCGTTGCTAATTCTCTCAGTAGTTCTGGATCAGCACAGGAATTTCGGGAAACAATTCGTCCGAGTTCAACGCTTTGCTGGGCAAGCTTCCGCAATTCTTCTACGGGCGTTGCTTCGTCTGCGGCTTGTTGTTCTGGCGTTAGCATAGTCAGGAGCGATCGCACTTTTGCTTAATGTTCCCAATTTAGTCCTTAAATGAGGTGATTTTGGATAACCGTGCAGAAACTGATCAGTTTGCTTCACCTGCAAATTTGAGGCGATCGCTATACTTGAGCGAGCCTGATGTGAAATAAGGGTCTGTCCAGCTATCGTCGGGAGTTAGCCCAGGTGGTTTTGCTGCCCGGTTGTTTTGTCCATCTTTGCCATCTTTGAGGCGGAAGCGAAAACGGTAGTGGTCATACAGCCGCATCAACTCACATCCATAGCAGTCTGCGACATCTGTATTCCCCTGTAATAAGAGAAAGTTTTCGTCATTACTTTCGGAAGCAGCTTTTGAGAAATTGTGAGAGCCGCTAATTACAATCGGATGATCTGAAGTAAAGTCAACGACGATCAGCTTGGTGTGGATGAGAATGTTACCGCGCTGTCCTTTGGTCGATTCTTTCAAAAATCCTTCTAACCCGTTCCCTAGCATCGCAGTTGCCACAAAATTTGCGGTGCGATCGGCATGGATACCTGTGATCTGAGTCCGGCTATTTTGCAGCCCATAACGCAGAATCGGATCACGAGGCTTACCCAATAATGCCGCTTCCAGTTCATCATAGAGGTCAAATGCTGTGCAAAACAGTACATCTCTTTCAGCCTGATGAATCATTTGAATAAATGCTTGCAGGTCACTCGGAGCGGAGCGGGGAGAAAATCCAACGAATGTAGACTGTCCCATCTCTATGGAGTTGTTTTGATTAATATAGTGACGAGTTTCTGTCGGTGTTTTGCCTGCAAACAGCACCTCAAAGAGATCGAGATAGGGCTGAGCGATCGCGACATCTCGGGTCACGTGAACCACATTGGCTTGGCGATAAACGCCATTGTGGGTAAAGTTGGTCGATCCGCAAAGGACTGACTGTGGGTTTCTCTTGTCTCCACGCAAGCGGCTCAGAACAATGAATTTGTGATGGCAGATCTTTGGGGTAATCCTCGCCCGTTTAATTGTTGCAGGCAGTCCTTCCAAATGCGTTTCATTTTCCTCAGTCTGCTCATCTCCATTTTTGGCATGATAAACAATTCGGATGTTCACCCCTCGTGCATGAGCTGCCTTAACTGCTTCAACAATCTCAGGCAACTCGTACTCATAAATAGCAATATCCAACGCCCAAGTTTCATCGGCTGCCACTTCAATCAATTGCACAATCTGCTCCAACACCCCTCGGCTCAGCCAAGCCAGCACTGGAGGTGGCAGTTCAGGCAATGGTTTTTTAGCCTTTCTGGCGGCATTGATTTGTTGCTCAACCTCAGGAAACTTACGGGAGAAAGCCTGACTCGCTGCTGCGGCGCGATTAAACAATACATAGTGCTCACTCTGGCGACTGGTCGTTGTCACCGTCACCGTTGGACCTGCCTCGATCTCCAAGCGATCTGGCTTCCCATAAACCGGATGAATGCTGTACTTGTAGGTTGTCTCGGGATACACCCGATAATCAGACCAGCGAAACTTTTGGATTGGAGCCAGATTGCTAGCAATCAAGCGACCTGGTTGATAGGACATTCCCGGAAAGGACAGCATGCCATTGAGCCATTCTTTCTTACCAGAACGTCCATCTGTCCGCTCGATCGCGAATCCCAAGAGTCCTTGGCGCTCCGAAGCCCCAACGGTCATTGCCACCAGAACTCCGGTCGTCCCAGCGTATGCTTTCACTGAAACACCATTCTTGCTTGCTGTCCTGCGCATGGCAATTCTCTCAGGATGCTATAGGATATCTGAAATTTGAGTGTTGAGTAGAGCGATGAGTGTTGAGCGCATCATTCCACGCAACACTCATCTCCATCAGTAGAACTTAGAATACAAGCGTCCAGCCCTCACGAGCTGCTTGTTTTTCGGTATAAGATACCCCGTCAATTTTGATGCCACGACTATCTAGTAGGGTGATAATGCCGCCTTTGTTACCTAATTGCACAGTTTGAGGTAGTTGTACAACCAACATGCTGCCTGAAGCAAGTGTTCCAGATAGAGAATGTTTGTTCTTCAATCGATCTGCGATCGCCCATCCCGTTAAGTCAATAGATGTCGGTGAAGTATTGAGGAGCGTGACTGTTTCTATACCTAGATCAGCCCCTTCTGGATTTACTAGTGCAGCAATAATGCGAACAACTAGGTCAACTTCGCCTTTGATGGGGGTTTCCGTGGGATGACCTGGGGCAGGTTTTGCAACAATGCAATGCCCAGTTGTATCATCGGTATGCCAGCACTGCGACTGAAATTTGAGAAAGATACCAATCCAACGATTGTCCGTAGGAAAGTGAATTAGCAAAGCGCCATCCTGCCAGACTCCATCATCTTGTTCAAACTTCTTGGCATTGCCCTGATTCATGTGGATATCATGAATGCCGTTTCCAGGCAGAAAACCAAATATCTTGTCTTTGGTGCGAGGTTCTGGACCCCAGCGTTCGCCAAAAGCATAGATCAGCGCCTCTTCATCTGACATTGCCCGCTGAATATAATGGTCAATCTTGTCGTTCAGATCATTATCTGGACCAGGAATATTGAATGGTAACGGAATCATTTTGGTGCGATCGAGCAGATTCCCACGGATGAAATCTAACGCCAATCCACCTGGCTGAGACTGTAATGGTTTGAACCCAAGTGGCAAATTAACTAGGCTGGCCGTGATTGGATGGTTAAAGTTTTCATCGATGAGATATTCCAATTCAGAGGGGCTGAGCTTGGACTTCACATTGATGGCAATTCGGTAATCGGTGTCGTCATCGACTAAGTGAACCTGGTAGTGGGCATTCGATGTAACTGCGAGGCGTCGCGCTACAGGACGCCCCTTCAAAACACCGTATTCCTTCAACGGCATGATGTTCTCCTGAGTGTTGAAACGGCAACCACTAACGTTGAAGTGTTGCGATCAGGTTTACTTTTCTCTATCAATCAACGTTACTGTCATGCTCACTATTCTGCTTAGCAGGTAGTGTTTTGGAGAGTACCCGTGAGGGTACTTTTATGTAGTAAAAACGTAGAATATTTCACATCAACTCTCTTTGTTTTCCACCGACACAACGGGTCGTCACCGAGAAAGCAATTTTAGGATGGCTCAAAGCTGGGCGATCGCTCAATCATAAATCCCTACTGATAGAGAATCGCCAAAAAGCGCGCTTCGCCTGGGACCTTGCCCCCATTGCCCTGTAACTCGACTTGTACCATTTAGCACCGTCATGCCTTGTAGAAACAGCGTGAGTGTAATCGACCCCATGAACCTTTCAAAACTGGGAAGACGAATCGGTGTGAATTGGTCAGTCTCCTGAAGATTTCTCTAGAGGCGGCTTGATGGAGATTCCCCTCTGCCCTGTAGCTACTTCCATTCTTCAAGGCGATCCGCTGACGAGGTTGAGCAGCTTGGCGATGCAACACCAGATAGGCCAACAAGGTTTGTGCTCGCTCACTGGTGATTTCTACCACCAGGCGATCGCCGTAGATTATGGAAAACCCTCCCAATAGCCGAATGCCCAAGGTTAGAGACATAATGCTCAGCGATCGCTACACAGCAAATCGATTTTTTCCAGGATTGAAGATTTTTATTTTAATCTCTCTGGGTTTGATCCCCAATCCTTACTACTTACTACATTAGACAGGACTTACGCAAGAGCCATCTGAACAGACGGATGCTTGAGTTGTGCAATCAAGTAGTCCGAGAGCATCCCATGCTTGACTTGATAGATGGTTTTGCTGCTCTGGTAAGCGA
>NZ_JACJOD010000044.1 GCF_014695385.1 Trichocoleus sp. FACHB-46
ATGCCATTGAGATACATTTTGATGCACAGTTGCTTGATGTCATCGGAGTAAGCCCAAGGACGGTAAGACTCGAGAAATTGGCGACCACACTGCTGGCACTGATAGCACTGTCTGCCGCGACGGTGACCGTTTTTAGCTGTGTGAGTGGAGTGACATTGAGGACATTTCATACCTTCATTGTGCCAAAGCCAGCATTACTCTTTCAGCAACGCCCAGATGCTTTGAGGTACTTGGACTTTTTACCATCAAAAATAGGGTTACGGCTTTTGACTTGCCAGTAACGCTTCCCAGTTCTAGCAGTACCACCAGCAGCAGTTTGGGCAACCCAACAATCAACCAGCATCTCACCACTCTCCAGGCTGATCTTCGTGCGCTCAGTCTGGAGAGTGGTGAGTTCCTGTTGCAGGTCTTGCAGCTTGGTCATCTTTGATTCATGTGCAATTTCTGCAATTCTATCAATTTTGCACATGAATCAAAAGGGAAACTGCCCTAAGCATTGAAGCCTGCGTTGAGCGAGGAGGCACACGAGGATCGGGCTTTGGTACGCTATCTAATCGGGCTGGCTTAGGTCAGGCAATCGCTCTTGTCCTAGTGGTGAACTTGAATCAGAGCAGGTACCTGACCAAAAGAGGTCTGTGGCTTTCGTCCAGAATGGCATGAGCAATTTGGCGATCGCCTTCGTTGAGTTTAGAGCTGACACAAAACGCTAAGACTTGAACTTCTCATGTTGACCACTGTGAAGTGGGGATACGGAATCAGCCTCAGCAAGTCGGTAGCTCTCTACAAAATTCCTTTAACAGCGCTTCCCACTGTCCTACATCGGGCGTTTGGTTAGGAAAGACACTTAATATAGTTTTACGTACGAAGCATTGATCAGTACCGTACTCGCAAATGACGACTGAAGTTGCCTTCAACTGAGCTTTTTCATAGCTTTGTCCGGGCCGACGAGCATATGCCTTTTGTCTCTCGCTACGCAGTTCCTCAAAGCGTTGGCGTTGCTCAGCAATCAACTGACCTCGCATTTGTTTGGATGGAGCTTCAGGTACTCTGGGCACAATGTTATACCTAGGTTCAAAAGTGCCGTTTATATCCAAAGGCTGTAATTCAGATTTGCGATATAGAGTGACTTGGTATAAAGGAATTATTTCTCCTGTGATCAGACTGATCTCATACGCTGCTTCATCTTCAGCGGGCGGAGGCAGATAATGTGGTGTTCCAAGATTGGGTGGTGGAGGAGAATAGGTGGAATAGATACGCAAGGTTTGCTGAGATAGATCACACAGCATATGAGTCACTGTACCCGTTAACCACAGCGGTGGCGATCGCATCAGGAGTCGCCCGTTGATAGTGACATACGCTGCAATAGCGTCATCTTGTACCACCCATAGGATGTCGTCAGTGACGCACAAAGGATACCCATCGTCCTGGGATTCCCACACAATGTCGCCCGAAGCAATCGAGCGGCAGATGACCTTGCCCTCAATCGAGCGATAAAACAAGTTGGATTCGGGCAAATCAACGGCAAGTGGATGCGACAAGGCAGGGGCCACCGCTGTTCGAGGGGCAGGATGAGTCAAGGTAGTCGGTGGAGGTCCTTCCTCGACCGCAGGTTTGCTTCTGCTGAGCGTACGTCGCCAAGAGTTTAGCCACTGCCACATCACATCGTCTCCTATTGCCTGGACAAATACACAACAGTGCTCTCAGGAGACACCATTAAACATTTCACTGAACACCGTGAAATTTGATACCTTCGACTCTAAGGCAAACTGCTACGGCAGCAGGAGATGGTTGTGGCAATTTCAATACTGTCAGATGCCTGCGAGTACGTGCTTGGATAGTGAAGGGATGATGAGTCATTCATAGCGACCCAATCAAAATTCTGGTTTCTACGGAAGAATTGGGAATTTATACCATGACTCGATTGGGGTGTTACGTCGTGGTTCTGAGGTTTGGGGGACTGGCAGGCGATCGCCTGTGTAAAACTGACTGCTTGATTAATACTAAAACTGTCTAAAAAACATTTTACAGACAGTTCAACTCGATGTTTTCCAAACAGTTTCAGCGGCGATCGCAGTATTTTGATCACGCCCTATCACGCCCTTTCACTCCTTTCGGCTCATCCAGGAAATTTATCCAATTTAGTCCTAGTGGAAAACCAGCGTCGCTATCCGCTAGGACTATTTTTGAGGGCGCAGCGGGCATGGAAGTCGGAGGGGCGATTGCTCCTACCTCTTCAATCATTCTCCTGCATGTAAGCAAGTTGATTTGTTGGAGAATACAACAGAAACACTTCATCATTGATGAATTGGCCACTGGCGAATCGGCCACTGACGTAACATTTTCCTCCTACCTCAAGATCTGACGGTTCCCATGAAGGTGGTGGAGAATACTCTCCCATATTCGGTGGTGCATCTATGCTGGAACACTCTTCAAAATCCTGAGCGAGTAATTGCTTCTGCTCAATAAACTTCTCAATATTTGATAAATTCACATTAAAGCGACAAGAGTAGGAATAACCGTAATCCGCATTCTGACCATTAGTTACACACTGAATGTTGGATGCTTTCCCAACAAGATTGGGATATTGAATGTAGAACCCAGCATAAGTTGGGATGGCACTACGGGTATTCAGCAGACGGGGAACAGCGAACCTAAGGAGTGAGAAATAAGCAATGAAACAATAGGGAACAACAATGGCACAAACAATGAGGAATCGAAGTAATTGTTTTTCCATTGAAGCTCCTTACGTAGTCTCTTTGTGAGCAATAGCACTAAAGCAGCCAGTACCACAACACTTAAGCTTCCAATTGCTTCGAGTATTCATATGACTAGTTGATAACATTCTGAGCGATCGCCCCTTTCACTCTTTCAGCTAGCTCTTTAAGGCCGTTAATCTCGCTGATTTGTGGGTGGCGATCGCTACTTGTATTTCCCGTCCAGCTTTCTCAATCATTTGCCTGCATGTAAGCAAGTTGGCTGGTTGGAGAATACAACAGAAGCAACCGATCAACGTAAGCTCCTGGAACTCCTCGATATTGGTTGTTGATGTAACATTCTCCTCCCTCCTGAACGTCTGACGGTTTCCACGATGCTGGAGGATACCTTCCTGCGGGCGGCGCATTCATGTTGGCACACTCTCCATCCTGAGGGAGTAATTGGCTCTCCCTAATAAACTGCTCGATATTTGATAAGTTCACATTGAAGCGGCAATGGTGGGAATAAGCGTAAGCTGTCCTGTCTAGACTATTCGTTACACACTGGAGGTTGGATACTTTCCCAATCAGATTGGGATATTGAATGTAGAATCCAGCATAAGTTGGAACAACGGTATGGGTATTTAGCAGACAGGGGACAGCGAAAGCAACAAGCAAGACATAGGCAATGAAACAACAGGGAGCAACGATGGCACAACCAATGAGTAGTTGAGGAACAGTAAAAAATGAACGTCTTGATCGTGGTGCCATCGTTATTCCCTATGAAGTAGCACTAAGCTAGCAAATCTCAAACGTTCAATCTTTCAATCTCGCCTAGAAACTCAAAGCCGCGATCGCTCCCTTCAGTTACGGCCCCAACACCTCTAAATATCGTTGAAGTACTCGCAAGCTACGACGACTCGATATCTCCTGAACAACTCGAAGCAGCACTCCAGTAGACTCATCTGAGTTAGCGCAGTTTGTTCAAAACTATGCGTGCTAACTCCCACAAAACCAAAGCAAGGGTGCAGATTAATCTTCCAAATTCAGATTGATTTGCGGAATGCATAACCAGTTGCTGAGTTCTTGAGCTAGCCACTGGGATTCTCTGAGAGTGAGTTGCCCGTGAGTAATCTGCTGGTTGCCAAGTCTCACTTGTAGGGCAACGTCCAAATAGTTGCCAAACCGGGGTCGAATTAGGCGGACTTGCCTGATCTCCTCTCTAGCCCAAGAACGTGTCCGGAATGGGTATCCGAATAGCTCATAAATCATCGCAACCCGTTGCCCATCAATCTGGAGCCGAACTCGATATTGGCTATAAAGCACGATGCCTACCAGAAATAGAGGGAGCGCGATCGCGAAGCCTGCTTGTGCAGAGGTTAGGAGACGCGGTGAGGATAGACAACCATCTCCAGTTCTTCCTTCACAAACGCTGAAGTACAATTGTCGATACCCAAACACAGACATGATGAAAGACAGTGAAGTAATGAGTCGCCAACCCATAGGGGCCAGTGGCAATGTCGCAGTTAACATCTGGTCTATTTTGTTGAGTGCAACCAGATGGGAAGGCGGCTCATCCCCCGCTACGACTGTCCTGGCTGTTGTTTGCTTTTCGTACCATTGGGCCAAGTTGTAGCCAAGGGCATCGCCGATGAGGGTAGCAAAGACAGAGACGGTCACGCAATGAAAGCCAATCAACAAAGCCGAGATTGGAATCATGCCTTTGTTGATATTGGTTAAGAGCACGCTCAGGCAGACACCAATGCCAGAAAAACCAGCCCCCATCAACCGGCTCATCCAGCGATGATATTTCACGTGGGTGAGAGGATAAAAAATCACGCAGGTGACGAGACCCAGCAACAAACCATTACATAGCCCTAGCCCCAGACCATACATAGCACCCAATAAAACGCCAAAATAGGCTCCACCGGGTATCGGAAAAAAGACACCTAAACCATACAGTCCACCAAAGGTCAGCCCTGCTAGCAGCCCCAGAAAAGTGCTTTGCCAGGTCATGCAGACCAGTACATACATTCTTGAAAGAGGCTTCACTGATTGCCTGTTTCCACGAGCCATCGTTCTGTCCCTTAGCAGTAGAACAAGCTTCTATCTTGCACCTAGTCCTTGGAATGAAGATGAGCGATCGCCCCCGCCAGTTACAATTTCGACACCTCGAGATACCTACTCAAAACCTTTACTCAAGCTACTGCCTCTCTCAATCTAGTCATCAGAGTCCCGCATGTAAGCGGTTTGACTTGCTGGAGAATACGTTAGCTCGTGAGTACCGATGGAATAGCATTGCACTCTAGTATCAGCTTCAAGCTCTTTTGGCCTCCACCAATGCCATGAAGGAGAATACTCAAAAGCCATAGGTTCCACTATGTCCGATGGGTCACATTCATTGTCAGAGGTATGGGCTAGCTTGCCAAACTTTAGTCCCTCTGCCCTAACGAGCAACCTGACACTGAATGGTTTCACATTAAAGCGACAGTAGTAGTCATGCCTGTCTAGCGCATTGTCAAATCCATCAGTTACGCAACGGAGATTGGATGCTTGGCCGAGGATACTGGGATACTGAAGGTAAAAGCCAATATAGGTTTGGAGAGTATTATCCGATTTCAGTAAACGTGGAACAACGTACCAGAGTAGATATACATAAGCAATCAAACAAACAGGCAAGGCGATGAGTAACCGAGGAACAATAAAAGATAAACGCCTTGATAGTTGGGCCATTGCAGCTCTCCGTGAAGTAGCTACCAAGCTAGCAAGTTTCTGGCGCTCAAGCTTTCAATCTCGCCTAGAAGCTAAGAGACGCGATCGCCTCCTCCAACTGAACCTCGGAAACCCCAAGGTACCGTTGAAGCACCTGTAGGCTGCGGTGCCCTGATATCTCCTGAATGACTCGCAGCGGTATCCCTGCACTGCTCATCTGGGTTAGAGCAGTTCGTCTGAAACTGTGAGTGCTAACTCCTATCAGCCCTAGGCGATCGCTTGTCTACAGCCTGGGTCCTCGATCTCGATAGGGATGGTTTTAGCGTTCCTAGAAGAGGTCAGTCAGATTGGAGAGAGATAGCGATCGACGCTGCCTTAATCGTTTTTTAAGTTATTGATTATGCGACATTTCAATGAACACAACTCTCTCATCAGTTCCTGTGACTTTGTAAAGCCTTGGCTCTGACAAAGCAGAACTATCAGTGACGCTGATCCACCAGTTCCCATCTCGATGCTGCAACCCAAAAACGCATGTCTGACCAAAATTTGCAATTGCAGCTGTTAAGGTTCCCGGTCTACTTAGATTTGAAGCGAGTCTGTTCACGATTGAGTGATTGCATTCCTAAGTAAATAAGTCGGGGTTCTAAGCTGGTTTTTGAGTCCACAGCTAGTACCTCATTCTAGTAGAACAATGCTGCTCTTAATTACAGGACTTACGCAAGAGTCATTTGTACGGACGGGTGCTTGAGTTGCTCAATCAGGTAGTCCGAGAGCATCCCTTGCTTGACCTGATAAATCGTTCTGCCGCTTTGGTACGCGACTGACTTGAGCCGACTCCAGACCAGCAAGGCACAGGCGATGTGGTTGCGTTGAATGCGGGCTTTGCGACACTGGCAAGCCTCAACACCTGTTAACTGCTTCAATTCTCGGTGAAACTCCTCAATCTTCCAACGAATGCCACACGCATCTTGCGTGGCATCGGTCGAATCTTGAGCCAAGTCGTTGGTGGCGACAAACTCCGTCCTGTGGGTAGAAACAGTGACCCGGAATAGTTTCACTTTCTTGTCAGCAGGAAAGCCACGAACTTTGATCAACCTACCAGGACTTACGCAAGAGCCATCTGAACAGACGGATGCTTGAGTTGTGCAATCAAGTAGTCCGAGAGCATCCCATGCTTGACTTGATAGATGGTTTTGCTGCTCTGGTAAGCGA
>NZ_JACJOD010000045.1 GCF_014695385.1 Trichocoleus sp. FACHB-46
CGAAACTTGCCACTCTTGATCAGCAAATCTTCCACTTTTTTCACAATGCGTCCGACGGTGGTTTCATGCAATCCCCAACTCACCGCGATGTGAAATTGGCTGCGATACTCTCGCCAGTACGCCAAGGCCACTAGTACCTGGTCTTCAACACTCAGCTTCGCTTGTCCCCCTCGGCGACCTTGGCGATCTAGGGAGGGACGTACCACCTCGACCATCTCATGGAAAGCGCCACGGCTCACCCCGCACCAGCGCTTGAACTCTCGATTGGATAATGCTCTAACTCCTGGTACTGCATCGCTGCTTTTGGAACTCATACTTATTCAAAATTTAGCGTCCTTTTCTTCCCTACGACCGCCCACTGGCACACCCTTTCCCATTCATGCAGGATGTCTAATGCTTCTGCGGTTCTCGATTTAACGGTTGATCTTGATGGCGTCCCCAAAGGATATGCAGCAATGGATAGCCGGGAAGCAATCAAAATCATGGTGCGACCTTAGGCTCGGGTCATCTCCGTCTTCAACATAGTGTCCAGCAAGCTTAGGCGTTAACAGACGCATTTCTGTCGGCTGAATGACTATTCCAATGAAACGACAAGGTCTCCCTGATTACTGTGAAATAGCTGTAATCAATGGGTCGGGTACCGGGAAGGAGCGCTGCCTTAGCAGCGTAAACTGTCCTAATCCCGCATCATAAGCGAATACCTGACCAGTCTCGATTTCATACATCCAAGCATGCAAATTCAGCTGCCTGCTATGCAACTTGGACCGAATGACAGGATACGTTTCTAAATTCTCTATCTGCGTCAACACATTCTGCTCGATCGCGATCTTGAGCAAGCGCTCGGGCTGTAGGTGGGCATAATTATCTAACACTAAGCGCCGCGTCGCTTCTCCATGGCGCTTCAACCAGTCGTAGACCAGCGGCATCTGCTCACTCAGATTGCCGATTTGCAGCAGCCCCTTCATGGCCCCACAGTGGGAATGACCACACACAATGATGTCCTGCACCCCGACTCCAGCGACCGCATACTCTACCCCGGCGGCTTCAGCACTACTGGCAGCTCCATAAGACGGAATGATATTACCAACATTGCGCATCACGAATAGTTCACCGGGTTGAGACTGCGTGATTAAGCAGGGATCAATCCGGGAATCGGAACAAGTAATGAATAGAACTTCAGGTGCCTGCCCGTTCGAGAGTCGTTCAAACAGGGCTCGATTTGTGGTGAAGTAGTCGCTGTGAAAGGCATTGAGTCCCTGGATCAGACCGGTCACTGACATAAATCGATTCCTACTGCTGGCAAGGCTAGTGAGTGTACTCGCACGGCATCCTCCAAGCGGATGTAGTTCTATCCTTCCCTTGCTAAAGGCGAACCGTAACATTTTCCGTACTTCCGTAAAGAAATGTTGACAATTGGCTTGATCAGGAGGACACAAAAACACAAACCAGGGGCAAGGTAGCGGTGCGATGTAGCAAAGTCAAGTGCTAGAGGATTAAAGGGTACAATCAGAATAACTGTAAGTTAGTGCGACGAAAGCTGAGAGTATCTAATTCTACGTGCTTCCTCATAGGATTCGTACAGAAAATGTTCCTTTACAGTTTTGTAGTCACTACTCTAACGACATCGACAAATGTCATCACTTTGTTTGATTTCTCAAGGCTATTCCAGTTGGTGATTAAGTCGTTGCTACTATCCATAAGAGGGACGGTTTAGCGATGAAATAGGTTATAGAGACGCTGTTTGGTGTTTGATTTGTCGTTGAGACCTACTGCTACGAGACAGAGTTGCTAGGTTGCCAACGTCTCAATAAAAAGCGATCGCCTCACATCTTGCACCTTGTGATCTGAACCTCCCACCCCTGCTGCTGCAATAACATTCGCTTTTGCTCAACTTCCTGAAGTAGCAGAGCAACCACCTCACTTAGGCAGGCTTCG
>NZ_JACJOD010000046.1 GCF_014695385.1 Trichocoleus sp. FACHB-46
CGCTTCAGCTGCACCTTACGCCAACGAGTGTCCCGCTTAGTGAGGAAGACGTTATCGTTTTCCAAGAAGTTAGAGAACCATATTGGTGCAGTTTGGTACTTCGTTCATCACTATAATGCGTCCTTACCTATTTAGGACTACCCAGGCTTTAAAGCTTAGGGGGTAACAAGAAGGCTAGAACAATGACTAGAGACGGAAAGCAGCGTCTAGACCTCGCTGAAGATAGGGTTGCTTATTGTCACTGAGTTGTAGCCAAGACTCTGCCCAATGGGTGGCTAAGTCCATACCATCTAACCAGGCTTGGGCAGGCAAGCCGACCCAGAAATCGCTATGAAAGTGTTTGTAAAAGGTCGTTAAGCAGTGCTTGATTTCCATCTCCGTCGATTCTTCGTTAATCGCTACAGCATCAATCGAATCATGACCACATAAATCATGCCTTCGTGATTCTCGGGTAAGCGCTCATAGTCGCGAGTGAGGATAGGAGCATTCTATAACCAAGTCCAAGTGCGCTCGACAATCCATCGTTTGGGTTCGACCTGCAAGCCTTTGCTCTCTTCAGGACAACTGGCTAATTTCTAACTCTACTTGCCATTCCCCCAAGGCTCGTTGAATCAGAGTTGCTCATTCACCTCGATACCCTTTGTCTGCTAGAACTTTGGCAATCCTTTCGTAGAGGTCCAACACCCACAGCAGTACCGCAGGGGCCGCTTTAACGTCAGCTGTGTTGGCAGCAGTGACATAACAGCCTAAGACCAGTCCTAGCACATCGACGACAATATGGCGCTTGCGCCCTTTCTACCTGTTTATGGCCATCCACCCCGTGTTCTTCCCCCTTTATGTCCCAGTTTGACCGACTGGCGGTCAATGATGGCCAGACTCGGTTGGGCACTGCGTCCTTCGTGAACTCGTACTTGCTGCACGAGTGCTTGATGGATTTGCTCCCAAAGGCCCAATCTCACCCACAGACGAGAGTCGCCCTAGACGGTTTGCCCTTCTTGAATGCCCGAAGGGCTATGGCTGGGAACTCATGGGGTAAGTTACGCCTATTTGGTGCCATTGTCCGCTCGGTAGAAGATAGCATTTAACACCTCACGCAAGCTGACTTCTCGAAGTTTGCCCACGGGTTTCTGTGGCGGTAATAAGGGGACTATCCTTTGCCATTTCTCATCCCTGAGGTCACTGTCATAGTAGCCCAGGCTCATCGTTTCGCTCCTAGAAACTTCAACTCCTTAGGTATCGCTTATTCTATTGCCTGAATCCTTTCTGTTTTATGTCTCTTTACAAACACTCTCTAAGCGATCGCGAACAAGAGGTCGTGCATCAGATGGCACTTGGCTTAAGCAATCATGATATTGGTGCGGCCTTAAATATTACTGAAAGTACAGTCAAATTTCACATTAACCGCATTCTAAGCAAATTAGGCGTGAGCGATCGCACTCAAGCGGTAATTACCGCGTTGAAGTGGGGACTCGCCAAGCTGTGACAAGCGATGGAACTGAACTTAAGTTCGGTTGAGGATGCATTCCAAAGTATAGTTAAAAACTGTCGTTTTATCCCTTTAATCAGTGAACTCTGGGTTGACGACAAAACTGCATTGATTTCATAAGCTGAAATCATACAAATAGTGGAAGCAGGGGAAATTACGGATAGGAGTCATGGCAATCCTTGATGCTGTGAGAAACCCCTTTCTCTAAAGCATCCGATGAATCAAGATAGTTATCCTAATCAACTCTTTGTTTCCCCCTCACAACGCGATCACTATCAGGGGATGCTCAATGCCCCGATCATACTTGTGGAATATGGGAATTATCAATGCCCTCAATGTAGGGAAGTGCGTCAGTTGATTCAGGCAATTCAGCAACATTTTAATTCTGGGTTTTCTGAGGAGAATTGGGTATGTGTGGTGTTTCGTCACTTTGTGCAAAATTCGATCTATCCTCAAGCACAAAAGGCAGCACAAGCAGCAGGCGCACAAGGTCAATTTTGGCAGATGCGTAACATGCTGTTTATTCATTCACAAGAGTTAGGACACGCCTATCTCGTAGAGTATGCCGATGTCTTACGTCTCAATATTTCAAAATTTCTACAAAATTTATCTAATCAAGTACACGTCGATCGCATTAATCAAGACATGAAAAGTGGATTAAACAGTGGAGTAACATCTCTTGCAGCACTGTTTATTAATGAAATTCGCTATCGCGATCGCTGGAATATGGAGCAATTGATGGCAGCTATTACTGCTGAAAATCATTAATTTCTCTACAAAGTTTAGTTCTCTGAAAGGAGCAAAAAACATTGAAGTTTTCCTACACAATTCTCTATGTCAAAGACGTTACCCACGCGATCGCGTTTTATGAACGTGCCTTTGGACTAAAGCAACGATTCATTGATGAAGGTAAGCAATACGCTGAGATGGATACCGGTGGAACGGCCCTTGCCTTCGCTACTAATGAGTTTGCAAACTCTAACCTACCCTAGGGATTTCAAGAAAATAGCTTGTCGAAGTTGCCTGCTGGCATTGAGATTGGTTTTGTCACAGAAGACGTAGCTGCCGCGTTTGCGCAGGCTGTAACAGCAGGTGCTGTAGCGGTTGTCGCCCCTACCGTAAAGCCGTGGGGACAAACGGTTGGCTATATCCGTGATTTAGATGGCATTTTAATTGAGCTGGGTAGTCCGATATAGCTGATCAAAACAGAGGATATTACCTTGTCATGGCTCAGTACGACTACGTTGTATTTGGTGCAGGCTCAGCAGGTTGCGTTCTCGCGAACCGTCTGACCGAAGACAGTGAAACAACCGTGTTACTCCTTAAAGCTGGTAATCCGGATACGAAACCAGAGATTCACATCCCAGCAGAATGCCTTAGTTTGTTAGGTTCTGAAGTGGACTGGGCATATTTCTCTGAACCAGAACCCTACCTGAGTAACCGCAAAATCTTTTGTCCCCGTGGAAAAGTTTTGGGTGGCAGCAGTTCGATTAATTTCATGATTTATATGCGGGGCAATTCTCATGATTATGACCACTGGCAGTTATTGGGGAATTCAGGTTGGAGTTACCAAGATGTTTTGCCTTATTTCAAGAAATTGGAACACTTCTCACGAGGCGCTTCCGAATTTCATGGGGTCAATGGAGAGTTGAGTGTAAGCGATCTGATTGCACCTGCTGTGGTATCCCAACGCTTTGTAGACGCAGCGATCGCACTGGGATATAACCACAATCCTGATATCAATGGGATACAACAGGAAGGTGTAGGACTTTATCAGTTGACGATCAAGGATGGTAAGCGCCACAGTGCTGCTGCCTTCCTGCTGTCCATTCTCGGTCGTCCCAATTTGACTCTAACCCCAGGAGCGTTGGTAACTCGATTGTTGTTTGAGAGCAACCGTACTGTTGGAGTTGAATACCTGTACGAAGGCACGTTGCACCAGGTTAGGGTTAACCACGAAGTAATTTTAAGCGCAGGTGCGTTCGATTTGCCTAAACTGCTGCTTTCTGGCATTGGAAATGCAGCACACCTGCAAGCGATGGGAATTCCGGTCGTGGCGAATTTGTCGGGTGTGGGTCAAAACCTGCAAGACCATCCTGTTGTGCATGTGGTATACCAAGCCACTCAAGATTTACACCCTGCAAGCACCATTAGTATTGCTGAAGCGGGCCTGTTTGTGCAGACTCAGAGCGATCGGAATACTGCGCCAGATTTACAATCCCTCTTCGGTCCTGTCGTGTTGGCACCACCTGCTTATGCTTACGCTGGTGTGGGATTCACAAGTTTAGTCTGTTTGACCCATCCTCAAAACATTGGCAGTGTCAGTTTGCGTTCCCCCGATCCCCAAACCGCACCGATGATTCGGCTGAACTATCTGCAAGGCGAAGCCGATGTGCAAAAGCTTGTTACCGGGATTAAATTACTTCGTAACTTGTTCCATACCAATGCGTTTGATGAGTTTCGCGGTGAGGAAGTTGCTCCTGGCGCTGACAAGCAGAGCGATGCAGCACTCGAGGCTTACGTTCGGGAAGTTTGCGATACGGTGTATCATCCGGTCGGCACCTGCAAAATGGGCACTGACGCAATGGCAGTGGTAGACCCTGAACTACGAGTACATGGAATTTAGGGGTTGCGGGTTGTCGATGCCTCTATCATGCCAACGATCACCACAGGAAACACGAACGCGCCGACCATTATGATTGCTGAAAAAGCCGCCGATTTAATTAAAGCTACAGGTCGCGTTTCACAGCAAATACCTTTAGCAATTGCAAACTAACTCTTCATCACACAAATTGTTTATCAACAGGAGCATCGTGACACAACCTCTTTGGCTCTTTGGCTCTCGCCTTAACATTGTTGCCGATCACACTACAACCGGAGGGCAGTACGATCTGATCGAAGGCTACTTTCCACCGGGCATACAAACTCCTCCTCATCGTCACACGCGCTATTCCGAGCAACTTTATGTATTGGAGGGGGAGTTTACGGTTTGGGCAGGTGAGAACAAGGTTGTGCTGAATGCGGGTGAAAGCTTTCTGATTGCTCCATGTACCCCTCACGTTGTCGCTGCGCTTGGCGATCGCCCCGCTCGCGGATTGGTCGTCGCTGCGCCCAGTGCCTTTGCTCGATTGATTGCAGCAGTGGGGACACTGGACGAAGCAGAACCATCGAATATGGCGCTATTTGAGCGTATTTCTGCTGAGATTGGCGATGAGATTTTGGGTGCGCCCGGAGATTTACCTTAAACCCCAAGACTTTGGAGCTAGAGATGAAACTTATCTCTGTTAATGTCGGGCTACCGCGTGAAGTGACCTGGAGAGGAAAAACTGTTAGAACTGGAATTTTCAAAGCGCCAGTCAGCGATCGCGTGATGGTGCGGTCGCTTAATTTAGACGGCGATCGGCAAGCAGATTTAACGGTTCATGGCGGAGCAGACAAAGCAGTCTATGTATATCCATTCGAGCATTACGATTACTGGCGTGGTGAGTTACCCAATAGAGAGTTAATACTGGGCATCTTTGGTGAAAATTTTACAACTACTGGGTTGCGAGAGGATGAGGTGAATATTGGGGATTGCTTTCATGTTGGCACTGTCAAATTGATGGTGACCCAACCTCGGATGCCTTGCTACAAACTGGGGATTCGGTTTGGACGACCAGATATGGTGAAACGATTTCTCGCTAGTCGTCGCACAGGATTTTACTTTCGTGTGTTGCAAGAGGGTGAAGTCGGGGCTGGAGACACTCTAGAGTTGGTGAGTCGGGACAATAACAACATCACCGTTGCCGATATCACTCAACTTTATGTTAATGCAGAGGATAACCCAGAGCTACTGCACCGCGCGGCTCAACTTGAAGCTTTACCCAAAAGCTGGCGCGACTATTTTCAGCGGTAGCGTGTTTTGATTTCACGCCACAATTGCACCACTTATACAATTACAAGGAGTAACGGCATGACTACGTTCCGCACGGTTTCGATCGATGGTTTAGATATCTTCTATCGAGAGGCAGGCTCTCGTGAGAATCCAACAATTTTGCTATTGCATGGCTTCCCAACGTCATCGCACATGTTCCGAGATTTAATTTCTGCGCTGGCTGATCAATTTCATCTGGTTGCCCCTGATTATCCTGGTTACGGCAACAGTTCAATGCCAACTGTGAATGAGTTTAATTACACCTTTGATCACCTGGCTGAGACTGTGGATAAGCTTATTACCGCGATCGATCTCAAAAAATATAGCTTCTACGTGATGGATTATGGTGCTCCGATTGGCTATCGCATTGCCGCTAAGTATCCGGATCGAGTGCAAGCTCTGATTATCCAAAATGGAAATGCTTACGAGGAAGGTTTAGGTGAATTTTGGGAGCCGATCAAAGCGTACTGGCAAGACCGCTCGCCCGAAAATGCAGACAAGCTCAAATACCTTGTCACCCTAGAAACAACAAAGTGGCAATACACCAATGGTGTTCGCAACCCTGAAGCGATCAGTCCAGATAACTGGAATATGGATCAACGCTTCCTCGATCGCCCTGGCAATGATGAGATTCAATTAGCACTGTTTTATAGCTATGGCACAAATCCACCGTTATATCCACAGTGGCAAGAGTATTTCCGCAAATATCAGCCACCGACCTTAATTGTATGGGGCAAGAACGATTACATCTTCCCTGGCGACGGTGCTTATCCCTATCAGCGTGACCTAGAAGACGTTGAATTTCATTTACTCGATACCGGACATTTTGTTTTGGAAGAGGAAGGAGAGGCGATCGCTAATCACATTCGTCGATTTCTCACATCGCGACTGCAACCTATTCCTGCCTGACAAGTAGAAGGATGAGCTATCCCGAACATCCAATAGCTCATCCTCACCCTAACCACAGCCATGCTTAAACGGTGTTGTGAATTAGCAAACATCACAAACAATTACAGGACTTAACATGAACAAACTAGAAGGAAAAGTTGCGCTTATCACCGGTGGCAATAGCGGACTCGGTCTTGCCACTGCTAAACGCTTTGTCGCTGAAGGTGCCTACGTCTTCATCACAGGTCGTCGCCAACCTGAACTGGATGCCGCTGTAGAAGCGATCGGTAAAAACGTCACGGGTGTTCAGAGCGATGCCTCCAAAATGGAAGACCTCGATCGCCTGTTTGCCACAATCAAGCAAGAGCAAGGACATCTTGATGTGATCTTTGCCAATGCGGGCGGCGGAGAAATCGCCTCACTCGGAGCAATCACTGAGGAACACTTTGACAAAACATTCAACACGAACGTTAAAGGTCTGCTGTTCACCGTGCAGAAGGCATTGCCTCTGCTGCCAGAGGGCGCTTCTATCATTCTGAACGCCTCGATTACTTCAATCAAAGGCACACCAGCCTTCAGTGTTTATAGTGCAACTAAAGCCGCCGTGCGATCGTTTGCCCGAAACTGGATACTCGACCTCAAGGATCGCAAGATCCGGGTTAACGCTATTAGTCCTGGTGTGGTGCCCACCCCTGGCTATAACTTGATGGGATTGAATGAGGAACAGGTACAGGAATTTGTGGATAGCCAAGCTGCCAATATTCCATTAGGGCGAGTCGGCACACCTGATGAGATTGCCAAAGCTGTTGTTTTTCTCGCTTCAGACGACAGCAGCTTTGTGAACGGCATCGAGTTATTTGTTGATGGCGGCATGGCGCAGATTTAAAGCAGCTCTAGAAGCAGTTGGAAACGCTCCATCCGGGCTGTTGCTAAATAGGGTGATCCATCGTCGCAAGCAAGGCAAGCCATCAAGTCAACGTTCAACTAATTCACCCCAGGAGCCGCATGAGCACAATTACAACCAAAGATGGTACGCAAATCTATTACAAAGATTGGGGTACAGGACACCCCGTTGTCTTTAGTCATGGTTGGCCACTCAGCGCCGATGCCTGGGAATCGCAGATGTTCTTTCTTGCCTCACACGGTTACCGCTGCATTGCGCACGATCGCCGCGGTCATGGACGCTCAAGCCAACCCTGGAACGGCAACGACATGGATACCTACGCCGACGACCTGGCAGAACTTTTTGAGGCACTAGATCTAAAAGAGGCAGTGCTGATCGGTCACTCCACAGGTGGCGGTGAAGTGGCGCGCTTCATCGGACGGCATGGAACAGCCCGTGTCGCTAAAGCAGTGCTGATGGGCGCAGTGCCGCCGATCATGCTCAAAACGGAGGCAAATCCGGGTGGGCTACCGATTGAAGTCTTTGACGGCTTTCGGGAGGCGTTTTTGGCAGACCGATCGCAGTTCTTTCTGGATGTGGCGAGTGGTCCGTTCTTCGGATTCAATCGACCGGGTGCCAAAGTCTCTCAAGGGCTGATCAACGCCTGGTGGATGCAGGGCATGATGTCGGGTCACAAGAATGGATATGACTGCATCAAAGCGTTTTCAGAAACAGATTTCACCGAAGATTTGAAGAAGTTTGACGTGCCGACGCTAATCCTTCATGGCGATGATGATCAGATTGTGCCGATCGGTGCTTCTGCCCCCCTGTCTGCAAAGCTCGTCAAAGATTCAACTTTGAAAATTTACCCTGGTGGCTCGCATAGCCTAGGCGACACAAGCAGAGACCAGCTCAACGCCGATCTGCTGGCATTTCTCAAGTCCTAATGCTGAGGCGTTGAGGCAAAACATCGCTGCTAATGATCCGAATGGGTCATTCTCGTATAGTCGCACCTGTTACGGCTGACTGCTTGAAACCCAACCACCATAGGATTCACAACCATGAAGAAACTAGACGGAAAAATTGCAGTTGTGACAGGTGCATCCAAAGGAATCGGTGCCGCGATCGCCAAACACCTGGCAGCCGAGGGTGCAGCCGTAGTCGTCAACTATGCCTCTAGCAAAGAAGGAGCCGATCGCGTGGTTGATGAAATTAACAGCGCAGGCGGGAAGGCAATCGCCGTCCAGGCAGATGTTTCCAAAAAAGCAGAGGTCGAACAGCTTTTTGCCAAGACGCAACAGGTATTTGGCAGGCTCGACATCTTGGTCAACAATGCCGGAATGTATGAAAATGTCCCACTCGAAGACATCACGGAAGAGCACTTCCACAAGCATTTTGATCTCAATGTGCTGGGATTAATCCTTACTTCCCAACAAGGTGTAAGGTACTTCGGTTCGGAGGGCGGCAGCATTATCAATATTAGTTCGCTCGTTAGCACCCTCGCGCCTGCTACCAGCTCGGTCTATAGTGCAACCAAAGCGGCTGTCAATGCCGTAACGAAGTCGTTAGCCAAAGAGCTAGGTCCACGCAACATCCGTGTCAACTCCATCAATCCTGGTGTGGTGGAAACAGAAGGCACGCACACAGCGGGAATCTCTCTTGGTAATTTCCGCGAACAGGTCGAAGCGCAAACTCCGCTGGGTCGCATTGGACAACCGCAGGACATCGCTCCTGCGGCTGTCTTCTTTGCGTCCTCCGATTCAGCCTGGATCACTGGCGAAACGCTGTACATCACGGGTGGTCTTCGTTGACTTGGGTCAGACCGCTTTTGAGGCAATTCGGTCGGCGCGAAAAGGATCATCACAAAGGGAAACGCATGAGCAAATACATCACCGTGGATACCCAGGACGGAAGTTTCCATTCCTACGTGGCGCGTCCGGATGTCCTGCCAGCAGCAGCGATCGTTGTCATTCAGGAAATCTTTGGTGTCAACGCTGACATCCGAGACACCTGTGATGAACTCGCTTTGCAGGGATATATCGCAGTGAGTCCAGACTTGTTCTGGCGGATGGAGCCAGGTGTTGATATGTCGGACCAATCCGAGACTGAATGGAAAAAGGGCTTTGCCCTTTACACAGCCTTTGACTATGATGTCGGCGTTGCAGACATCGCTTCAACGATGGAGATGGCGCGATCGCTGCCTGGCACCAACGGAAAAGTTGGATTAATGGGCTACTGTCTCGGCGGACTGATGAGCTTTATCACTACGGCGCGCAGGGGTGCTGATGCCTCTGTCGTTTACTACGGTGGCAGCATGGAAAAGCACCTAGACGAAGCAAACAATATTAAGAATCCGCTGTTAGTTCATCTGGGTGAGGAAGATGAGTACATCTCCAAAGAAGCGCAAAAAGATATCATCGAAGCGCTAAAGGACAATGCAACTGCTCAGGTGTTCACCTACCCAGGTTGCAAACACGCTTTCGCCCGTCACCGTGGCATCAGCTACAACAAGGATGCAGCCGCCCTGTCCAATAGCCGAACCGCCGACTTCTTCAAGTTGCACCTCAAGTAGGGAAACCTTCCCCTACCTCGATCAAGAGAGTTAAACCAGTATCACTCCTGACGAACCAACAGAACGACTGTTGGGCGAAGAGCATTGTATCCACTTGAATCAGTGTGAAAACTGTCTTTTCACCATCCAACGAGATAAACAGACAACCAAGGAGATCACAACATGAACAAGCTCCCTCTCAGGAAAGGTATCCGCCTGCTTCTGATCATCGCACTCTTTTTAGGAACCACTATTATCACTTCTTTAGGAGCCACCATGAATCCTGCAAGCGCACAAGATAGCAAGCCCACAATCGTCCTCGTCCATGGTGCATTTGCTGAGTCTTCCAGTTGGAACGGTGTACTGTCCGAACTGATTCCGAAAGGTTATCCGACGGTTGCCGTAGCTAATCCCCTACGCGGAGTCAAGAGCGACGCGGACTACGTTACCAGCGTCCTCAAGGGCATTGAAGGTCCTATCGTGCTGGTTGGGCACTCCTATGGAGGTGCGGTGATCACCAATGCGGTCAATGACAATGAAAACGTGAAGGCACTCGTCTACGTTGCCGGTTTCGCTCCTGATGCGGGCGAGACTGCCGCTGAACTCTCAGGGCGTTATCCTGGAGGCACACTCGGACCAACGCTCGCGCCTCCAGTCGAGCTGCCCGATGGTGGCAAGGATCTCTATATTCAACAGGACAAGTTCCACGCCCAGTTTGCCGCAGATGTACCCGCCAGCGACGCACAGTTGATGGCTAGCACTCAGCGTCCAATCACAGAAGCTGCATTGAACGAAGCCTCCGGTGCGCCTGCATGGCAGTCCATCCCGTCCTGGTTTATCTATGGCGATCGCGACTTGAACATTCCAGCAGCAGCGCAGGCTTTCATGGCAGAGCGCGCCAGTTCAAAGGAGACGATCGTCGTAAATGGCGCGTCACATGTAGTGATGGTTTCCCATCCGGACGCCGTTGCTGAGATCATTGAGCACGCCGCGGCTGACAACTAAAGAGGCATAAACAGATTTCGGACATATGGAACTCGTCTTTTCGCAACTGTTTTGAATTCCATTGGAGAGCGGCTACCTTCTTTGCGTTCTCTCAACCTGGATCACTGGGAAATGCCGCTCAGGTAGCTTTTAGCAACCAGAAGCGTAAACATTAACAGACAAAAAAATGAACATTAACAAAAATGACACCGCAGTGGTCGTTATCGATCCACAAAATGATGTCTTGAACGAAACAGGAGTCTCCTGGGACTTAGTGAGTGAAAACGTTAGAGAAAACAAAACCATCGAGAACATTGAGCAAGTCTTCAAGGCTGCAAAACAAACTGGATTTGAGGTGTTTATCTCTCCTCACTATTACTATCCCACTGATTATGGGTGGAATTTTGCCGGAACGGTAGAGCGGATGATGTTGGAGTCTAAAGAGTTCGATCGCAGTGGTGCATTGAGTCTTGATGGTTTCTTAGGGTCTGGTGCTGACTGGCTCGATCGCTACAAGCCCTTCATTGAGGATGGTAAGACGATCGTGGTCAGTCCCCATAAAGCCTATGGACCACAGAGCAACGACCTTGTTTTGCAACTGCGTAAGCGCAATATCAGCAAAGTTATTCTCCTCGGAATGCTAGCTAACATCTGTGTTGAAGCTCACCTGCGTGACTTGATCGAACAAGGATTCGAGGTGCTAGTCGTCAAAGACGCAACGGCTGCCCCTCAGCATCCTGAACTGGGCGACGGCTACAAGGCGGCACTGATTAACTTTGGGTATATCGCTAACGCAGTTCTGTCTACAGATGAAATTGTAAAAGCCATGCAGTGAGAAAAGCATTTAAAGCAAATATGGCAAAAACCATTCTGATTACGGGAACCTCCTCTGGATTAGGCAAAGCCACTGCACGCCTTTTTGCTCACGAAGGCTGGAATGTTGTAGCTACAATGCGGCAGCCGGAGAAAGAACAAGAACTTGTTCAACTCCCCAACGTGTTTGTCACGCGGCTAGACGTTCAAGATCGCGTGAGCATCACCACAGCAATTGAGGCTGCGATCGCTCGCTTTGGGCAGATCGACGTTTTGGTCAACAATGCTGGCTTTGGGCTCTTCGGGTTGTTCGAGGCAACACCGCCCGAAAAAGTAGCAGAGCAATTCAACGTCAACGTCTTTGGAGTCATGGATGCTACACGTGCGGTTTTGCCGCATTTCCGGCAAAATAAAGCTGGCTTAATCCTGAATATAAGCTCAGGAGCAGGCGTAGTCACGCTGCCAATGCTTTCGCTATATTGCGCTAGCAAATCCGCCCTCGAAGGCTTCAGCGAAGCTCTTTCCTACGAGTTGACCTCGCAAAATATTGTCGTGAAGATCATTGAGCCTGGTGGCATCGCAAACACGAAGTTCGAGCAACGTATCGGCATTGAAGCGGTGGAGAATAGTGCAATTCCTGACTACGATCGCTTTGTCGTACACACCAACGCTGTCTTTGAAAGTCTCCGCGACGTGCGCCAAGCCACAGAGGAGGATGTTGCGAGGGTAATCTACCAGGCAGCAACCGATGGCACAAATCGTTTGCGCTACGTAGCAACAGAAGACATTCAATCGATGATGAAGGCGCGACGGGAAACCTCCGAGGATGAATATATTGCCTTCATGCAAACTCACTTTGGTGCCAAATGACCACTCACTTTAGGTAATGTAGGTATGGATTCTGAGTACTACGACGACATTATTATTGGCGGCGGTAAAGCAGGTAAAACACTTGCACCAGTACTAGTTGCTGACGGACGTAAAACAGCACTGGTTGAACGCAGCTTAACCATGATTGGTGGCGGGTGCATTAATCTCGCCTGCATTCCCACCAAAACGATGGTAGCGAGTGCTCACGTTGCAAATACAGTGCGAAATAGTGCTACCTATGGAGTTAAAACAGATGCACTCACCGTTAATTTAGCCACCGTAATTCAACGCAAACGAACGGTTGTCCGATCCATGCGTGACATGAATTTGCACAACCTAGAAACTGCTTTAGGCGACAACCTGATCATTGGAACAGGACAATTCGTTGCGCCCAAAACAATCGAAGTGACAACCGCCGAAGGTAAAACCCGGCACCTCACCGCAGAACGATTCTTTATCAATACAGGTACAAGGCCGTCAATTCCGCTGGTGCCTGGACTCGAAGAAACTGGTTTTTTGACCAGTGAATCGATCATGGAGCTAGAGCATTTGCCAGAACATCTGATTGTTCTCGGTAGCGGCTACATTGGCTTGGAATTTGCTCAGATGTTCAAGCGCTTTGGCTCTCGCGTCACTGTGATTGGGCAAAGTGAGCAAATTCTGTCACAGCAAGACCCCGACATTGCGATCGCTGTTCAAGCCCTTTTAGAGCGAGACGGTATTGAATTCTTGTTGAAGGCAAAGGTGTTAAGAGCCGATCGCGCTGGTAATGCGACTGAGCTACAAATTCAAGTCGCTGATCAGAAAATAACTCTCCAGGGTTCACATCTGCTCATCGCTGTTGGGCGTGTGCCTACCACCATCTCCTTAAATCTAGCTGCTGCGGGCGTAGCGACCGATGCCCGTGGGTTTATCTCAGTCAACGATCGTCTGGAGACCAACATACCGGGAATTTGGGCATTGGGCGATATCAATGGAGGACCACAATATACTCATGTATCCCTCGATGATTACCGCATCGTCAAAGCAAATCTGATTGATGGCGGCAACTGTAGCACCTGCGATCGCTTGATTCCATCCTGTCTTTTCATCGATCCAGAATTAGCGCATGTGGGCCTGACCGAAACCGAAGCACAGCAACAAGGCTATGCCCCTCGCGTGGCAAAACTGGATGCTTCAGCGATTCCCAGAGCGCGAACATTGGGGCAAACTGATGGACTGCTGAAGGCGATCGTGGACATCGAGACAGGTAGAATTCTCGGTTGTTCACTGTTATGCCATGAAGCGGGTGAAATGATTTCGACGGTGCAGATGGTGATGCAAGTGAGGATGCCTTATACCATTCTACGAGATGGTGTGTTGACTCATCCCACCATGACTGAGGGGTTAAATCTGTTGTTCTCGAAGCTGTAAAAAGGTTTATTTTCGCTGGGACGTGGCTAGTAACTAGAGTGAAATCAGTTAAGTTGGCAATACCTCTAAACAAGCATGGATACTTTGGCTATCTGTATCTGGATTACTATTGGGTTGAAGCAGATCGCTATCCGTTTCTAGTGCGGGTGAATAGCAAACTTGTGGGTTTTGTGTTGGTGAGTCAGTGTACGTCTCTTCCGGGCAGCTAATACTCAGTGGCAGAGTTCTTTATCTTGCGAAAGTATCGCCAGCGTGGAATAGGCCGTCAGGTTGCCTTTCACGAGTTTGATTGACTCTGTGGTTGTTGGGAGATCCATCAAGTTCTTACAAACATTGTTGCCCAACAGTTTTGGCGGAGTGGTATCGGAGCGTACACAGGGGGCAACTATACCGAGATAGTGATGGAAAACAAGGATTGGAGGAGCATTGTTCAATGTTTTGACAATTCAGGTAAGTTGAAGTCTTGAGTCAAATGGTAGCAGCGATCGCGGCAGAGCAATGGTGTTGGAGCGCACTAGCATAGTTAGTCGGTATTGTGGCAAAGATGATGGGCAACTGCTCAACAGACTCATTAGGCAGAATCTAGTTTCAGCTCACCAGTTCGATGGGAATAACGGCTCGTCATGCGATCGCCGACGGAAGGCTTGGGAGATGGCGCGGAACTCGGTGGGCTGAACGCCAACTACTGTTCGCTGGAGCGCGTAGTTAAGTTAGGTACCGAGGCCGGACGATGGGAGGGAACAGACTTCCATCGCTTGGATCAAGCCATGTTCAATGGTAAAACGGTGGCCAACGTGTTCGTCGGCAAGCATGGCTCCGGCCAGATTGCGTACGACCTGATGCACCTCGACCAAGACCTGCCCAGCGTCCTTCGGGTAAAAGATAATCGGCTCGACGTGCGGATTGATCTCGCTCCACGGCTCTGTCCAGTAAGCGCGGACTTCCTCAGCCCCACGGACAAAACCGCCTTTGAATGCTCTCGGCCAATGCACGTCGGGCGTCATGAGGGCGAGGGCAGCATCAATGTCACGCGCGTTGAAGGCTGCATACGCTGCGCGTAGCAGCTCGATTTCTGACGCAGGTTGATTTGGCATAAGAGGTAGGTGAATGAGACAGTGACTAACATTTATTAGAGCGCATTAGCGAACGCATTCAAGCCGCGCGCGGCAGGCTCACGACCAAGATAAACGGCGGCAAATAACCTTCGCAACTCCGCCAAGCTCCTCCAACTATCCGCTTCATCGACTGGTTGACTGCGATCGTGACATGCAACTAACTACAAGCGAATATGGCAGATTTGCACAATTATCCGTATTTAGAGGACGTAAAACCGGATGCCAAGTTGGAGGGTTGAGAGCAAGACCGACGTGATGAGCAATCTCCTCTGCAACAACCTCAATCGTTTTCCCCTCTGTATTGAGATGAACTGCAAATTTTTCGTCTGCCAAGGAGCTCAAGCAGCGATCAAGTTGATGCGCACCCCAAGAGTGACGGCCATCACCACGCCGACGCAAGCAACGCAGAATTGTCTTGCAAGAAGCCAGTAAAGTAAAATGATGCACTTGCAGCCCTTCCCTGCACAATGCACCGACTGTTTGATCGTGATAGAGCGGATTAACTACTGTCATGGGAACCATGATGAGTCCTGAATAGTTGTCCGCAACGTACCGTAAACTTTTGTAAGTAAACTCACGCCATACTGGATGGTCTTGAAAGTCTCTATGCATCACTGATGGCAGAAGTTTGCGAAGCGAAAAGCCAATTTACTCATGATCGAAGACAAAGCTACCAGGAATGCGACTGTGTAGCTCGAAGGCAGTCTGGGTTTTGCGGCGTTGCTGAAAGAGTAATGCTGGCTTTGGCACAATGAAGGTATGAAATGTCCTCAATGTCACTCCACTCACACAGCTAAAAACGGTCACCGTCGCGGCAGACAGTGCTATCAGTGCCAGCAGTGTGGTCGCCAATTTCTCGAGTCTTACCGTCCTTGGGCTTACTCCGATGACATCAAGCAACTGTGCATCAAAATGTATCTCAATGGCAT
>NZ_JACJOD010000047.1 GCF_014695385.1 Trichocoleus sp. FACHB-46
TCGCTTACCAGAGCAGCAAAACCATCTATCAAGTCAAGCATGGGATGCTCTCGGACTACTTGATTGCACAACTCAAGCATCCGTCTGTTCAGATGGCTCTTGCGTAAGTCCTGACTCTGCTAACTTACACTCGCGCAAAAGTTTTCTCATAGCCTTCGTCGGAAGTGGGTAAAAGCGGAAACATCATCGCTCTAAGCTGTTTCAGTCTTCACCTTTCCTGAAATCTTGGCAAAAAACAGAAGGTGTCGACTCTAGCTACCCCCTAAGCGATCGCTCTCTCAATCTAAGCACTACAGCGATTAAGTGAGTTTGAGACTGTAGCTGAGATGGTGCTTTGAGATGAGCGGCTTTGGTGGTTTAGCAACGGCAAGTACGCTCAACAATCCATAGAGACATTCTCATCTTGCCGCAACGCTCTCATGGTTGAAAGCTGAACTGATTGGAAGGTGGCATCATCCATTTACAAAAACTGTTGATGGATTCTATGATTCACGAAAAGAACTGGTTCTGCCATGAGTCAGGATCGGAAATTGAAACTTGCTAACTCAATGAGACATCAGCGTAGAGGAAAATAACGTGTCAACAGAAGAGATTGCAGCGTTACTCACGACTTACTTTGACAACATGACAGCGATGAATCCAGAAGGCTGGTTAGGGATTTTTTCAGAAGAGGCTGTAATCCATGACCCTGTTGGAGCTCCTCCCAAACATGTACACCAGGATGCTCAGCATCTCTTTAAGGTGTTGGCTCACTTCTTTGAAACGATAGAACTATCAAAAGACAGCATTTTCTTTGTCAAGAATGGGGCAGCGGTTAAATGGACGATGCAGGTTGTTGCCAAAAACGGTCGTCATGCCACAGCTGAGGGAATCAGTGTCTTTGAAATCAATGATGCTGGCAAGCTTCAAACAGTGTCGTCTTACTGGGATGAAGCGGCCATGATGATGAAACTGAAGGACAACTGAATCAAGGATGCCCATGTCTGCGATCCCAGAGTCGAGCCTTACAGGGTTCACGAGATTCCTTGCGAAAGCCAGACAAAAGGTGATACCGCAAGCTTGGCGATCGCTTTCTCTCGTAAGGCGCGAACTCTAGAGTCTGCCCCTAATACTGGGGTTAGGGTCCAAGTGCACCCCATCTCTAAAGCACTAAGATTGTGCGGTTGAGCACGTTTCGCAAGGGCTCGAAACGTTGAGTTTGTCTGGCTAGCGCATCCCCACGAGCTAACCCCTAGCCTCCGAGCCAACCTTGCAGTCGCCCATCATCCTGAATTGGATAAGTGGCAACCCAGACTTCTAACCTCACCCTTCGAGATCTTTAAAATCTGAGCATGTTTCACACGGCCCTGCTGGATTCACAGTACATCGTAGATGAGGCGAGCGTGCGGAGTGAGTACAGTTTGGATCACCCAAAGGTTTTCGCAAGGCTTCCACATCAGCTCTCAATTGAGCCTCTCTTGCAGCTACCCATGCTTTGTGATTCTGCCATCGCTCCCACGTTCTAAATACGCCCAGGGGGAAAGAGATTGCAATAGCACCAACAGCAATCGGAACCGTGATTGAACGCGGCCCGATGTTGAATTGAACGCAGAAACTGGCAATCAACATGACTAGGAGAAGGTAACCATCAAAGTTAAGGCGATAGCGGCGCACAAAGGATCGAATGGCTGGCTGAATTCGCATGATTGGGAGCTTACTTCTTCCACTAAGCTACAACCTTTTTTACCCAGTAGGCCGACTCCAAATAGTCACTGCGATCGCGTTTCCTCCCCCGCTTCCATCGGGAACTATAAGCCTATCCCTCTCAGCAACAGCATGAAACGATTCTTGGTGCCAGCAGCAGTGATTACTTTCCTGGCTGCAAATGCAGTGATCTTGTCTGATTCGTGCATTTTTTTAACAATGGCTTGCAAGAGGATGGAAGCAGACGGAAAGGCGGTTACCGAGACAGCAAATCGGGTACAGCAAGTCCACTACTTTGAGCGTGGAAAATTTATCGAGTCAATGGATGCTCTCGATATAGGTGTTAAGCCCCAGATGAACTGGTATGCCCATTCAATGCAAGTTACGCCAACATCAGCATTTTTCTATGCGGTGCCAACTGGAAAGATGGCTTCCTTTCGCAGAGGATATGTTGGGGCCGTGTTTCCGAATAAAGCAAGCAAGGACGACATAGACAACGTGCCATTAGAAATTGTTTGCGAGGCTGTGGGCCGGAAAGCAATTCTCAAAATCAAGCCCTTACTTCAGAATGGCTCTCCTACCTGCCCTGAAGGAAGCGTTCAGACGAAAAGGCCCAGGTAGATTAATGTGCCGCTTAAACTGACTCATCCTTCCAGCCACAATACTCACAATCCCAATGCACTGTTGGAGTTTTCAAACCAATGCCAGTTTCACATTGAGGGCATCGACCTGTGAACATTGGATGTGAGTCAAGTAGTGATAGCTTCTCCAACCGTGACCACCGCTGATGTGGAGTAACGACTAGCTCTCCGTTATAGTAGCTAGCCCCCTCCGGCTCCTACAGTTCTTCTAGATCGGCTGTAGGGTCACACTGAAAATCTGAACAAGCATCACCACTCACACCACTCGGATGATTCGTGCAAACTAGATGAGGATTATGAGCATAAAAAATGCAGCGATCGCACTCTGATAACTTACGTTTAACGCTCGGTTCACTCATTTCCACTCAATCCTCATCCTTCACTTCTAGCTGATAGATCCGATTCGAGGGGTGTTCTGCCATTAACCGCCAGTAGTAGCTTTTAGGGGGTGGTTGCACGCTTGAACCACAACGGTAAAGCAGGGTCGGTTCATCTCTTCTGATGCCGTCCTTGACTGCCTTTTCTAGCTGGGGATTGGGTGCCGCATCGTTGTACCAAACAATGTGAGGGGTGCCGTAGTACCCAGCATTCAAAAGACTTGCGAACAGCCACTCCATGATGGGTTGCATTACTTCCATCGGAACGCCACACTCACTCTGCCCATAGCTGCTAATAATGGGGGTAGGAGGATCACTGGTTGGTTGAGACAGCAAGGGTGCGAAGAGGGAGCGAGCCAAGGTAAGGAATCGACTCATGATTAGAAATTGTGAGGGCTAGATTACAGGATTTCCGATCACCGTAGCTTGAGAACATTAGCCGCTGCGAGCAGCCAATTGACCGTAGGCGATCGCAGCGGAGGGCGGACGAAGTTTCATCGTCGATCGCTGTAGCCGAAGTCAAGCAATAACTGACTTTCCTGCCAAGCAGGGCGATCGCTTTTGTCATGCCACGGAGCGCCATGAGTGGAGGGCAAAGGTGCGGGAGCATGAGCAAGATCACACCGTACCAGACTGTAGTTACACCAATCTCTGCTGAAGCCCCCCTTGGCCCAACGCAAGGAAGTTTTTGATTTGCAGTTGCCTACAATCCATCCTCCAGAGAACTGCGAAGCCCCTGCAGCTCTCGATCGCGCCTCAAAGCAGGTCATGGAGCAAACGAATTGAATCGTAACTTCTCCACCGAACATCGTTTTTCTCTCTGGGGAAGGAGAAGTTCCTCAATGAAGCCGGTAATGGAGGTAGTAGACGTCTTCGGCTCCTCAAGTTTGACCCCCTCCCCGTCCAGGTGAAATGTAATGGCGATCGCAGATGATCCGCTCCAATTCTGCTAACAATCGTTTACGACTACGCTGTGCTCGCCCAAATGTAGTCCACGGTAGAGAAATGGGAATTGAAAACAACCCTGCGCACCAAGTCTCAAACTCATGCCCCAACTCGGTTTGTGAACCTTGATCGAGACCGACGAATAATTTACAAGCAATATCGAGCGTATAGTTCCGCAGTTCAGGATACCAGGTTAGAGTCTCTAGGCTCTCCCAACGCTTGAGATAGGTGCGAGTAATCTCTAACATCATGGGGATATAGCTAGATAGCGATCGTGGCAGAAATGCTTGAGCAAGCAATTTGCGGCGACTTTGATGGGTGCCCCCAGTCTGTAAAGACAACGAGAGAGGACCGAGTAAAACTTTAGTACTGGTTGGCCAACTAATCGCGAAATATTCATTTTCTTGCGACAGAACGAAGCGATTAGCCTCAGCACCTCGCAAGAAAACAGTGGGCTGCCCCAGTAACTGAGTTCTAAAGACATCCCCATATTTTTCGTGGCGTTTAAGGGCAAACTTAGCATCTCCAAAAAATGACAAGGTTTCCCCTAAGAGCGGCCAGCCAGCTTGTCCGGGTGGTAGGGGTTTTGAGGTAGCAGTATCAGACACAGATTTCATAGCTCAATGCACACAAGGAGCGATCGCAACGTACTGCAACTAATCATAATTTATTCTCTCGCTTGTCCATTTAGATAGCGGCTCTCTATCTGTCGTGATGCCAAATAGACTCGCTGCTTTATGCGTTTAAGCAAGCGCTCAAGCTCAATCCTAAAGACGAAGCAGCTCGCCAGTAACTCCAGCAAACAGAGAAACAAAACTTAAGCAAGTAGAGCTGATCGATTAACCCTCTTCAAACAGTCTCTCAGCTTTAAAAGGAGTACTCAGTTGCCAAAGCCGTTAATCCCGATAGGCATCCCAATTGCCCTGGAAAGCTTGTTTGAGCTGCTGCATATAAGCATAAGTCTTGATCTTCACCTTACCAGGGAGAAACCTTGCCTGAGTTCAGTGCAGCGTTGCTGGGTCTGAGGAAGATCCTTGCTCTGCCCTAATCTTCCCAACTCCATCGCTATCTCCCAGAATTAGGGAAAACTTGGGATGAATGAGGAAGTTTTTGTTCCCTAAATTTTCAGAACCCTCAACCTGCTGTGCTCAATGGAGCCCGCTGCTAAGTGATGCTGGTATTCTAGGGCGTGCTTTAAAACCCTTTGGCAGAATAGAAATAGTGCAGGAATACTGATTAGCCTCCATGATTCTTCCACCACAAAAGAAGAACCGACGGGGTGAATTAAACGATCGGCAGTGGAAGCGCATTTGGCCCCTGCTTCCACCACAAAAGCCTCATACAGGTTGCCCCGCTAAAGACCATCGAACCGTCATCAACGGCATCTTGTGGATTCTCAGAACTGGTGCTCCTTGGTGAGACTTACCCAGTCGCTATGGCCACTGGTCAACAGTTTCAGGTCGATTCTACCACTGGCGTCACATCGGCTTGTGGCAGCAACTGCTCGAAGCCCTGCAGATCGAGGCCGATGCCGAGGGCAAAATTAACTGGGACATCCACTTTGTCGATGGGAGTGTTGTCCGTGCGCATCAACATGCAGCAGGAGCAAAAAGGGGGAACTAGCCCCAAGCAGCCTCTTATCCACCACTGAGCAAAGCCAACAGCAAGAAGC
>NZ_JACJOD010000048.1 GCF_014695385.1 Trichocoleus sp. FACHB-46
GTGGTTTGTGCTCAAGAATTGGATGCGACAGCGATGGGATGAATTTGCTAAATTTCGTGATTGTGTAGATACTGCCTTCAAGCAATGTCTTAAGGTGTACTCGTAAGGCTATAGTAGGGCATGGCGCTATCCCTGCTTGACTTCATCAGCATACAGGTTGAACACCGGAAAATTGCAGAATGCTGAGTGGACTGGATGAGGAACGTGCAGGTGATATAGCAATCCTAATCAAGTTGTAAGGATAAGGAGAAGTTATTAGGCTAAGAGAACGACTCGTAACTATTAACCCGGCAATAATTGAGGGTGCATCTTGTTCGATGCATAAGCAATGAATGGGTGCTCAAAATACTCCTGAATGCGCGATGGTAACTTCTGCAACTTACGCAGATGAGAAATGAGTCGTCGCTTCAGTTGAGCAAGATTGCGAGTCGGTGGTTTAGAGTGAACTCCCTGCTTGACATCGCCGTTGAGATACTCGACTGGATTCAGTTGCGGTGAGTAGGACGGCAAGTAGAACAGTTCAATCTGCTCCTTGTGCTCAGCTAACCATTGCTGCACCTGCTGTCCCCGATGTACCGGATGTTGGTCCACAATCCAAAACAACTTGCGCTCTCGCTTGGCAATCAGACGAGTCCGAAACGACAAAAAGATGGCTTCCGTCAGCTTACTGGTGTAGAGCATAAAGCGGATACTCCCCTGGTTGCTGAGACTGGCAATGAAGTTGACACGCACTCGTTTCTTCTGACTCAGACGAATTTCAGGGGTTTCGCCGATGGGTGCATACCCACGACCGACTTGAGCATCTGAGCGTAACCCTGACTCATCCCCCAAGCGATTTCTGCACCTTCACTTTTAGCACGCTGCTCGATGACAGGATAGGTTTGCTCTAACCACTCCTCCACCATCTCTGGGTTCTGCTCATAAGCCCGCCTCAAGGGCTTTTGTGGGCTATAGCCCCACCACCAAAGATACTCTCCTACGATTCGAATCGGCATCTGTATTCCGCACCGTTGCTCGATCAGTTCTTGAACCGCGCGGCGCGTCCAAAGCGCACTATCAATCTCTAGCTCATCGGGCAAATGGGCTTGCATCAACTGTTAAATCTATTTTTCCTGCTCTTGATTTAAGGTGCGTCCTGCACCAACTGTACGGCCTCGTTGTTGCTGGTACAGGGCAGTTTCACCCAGTTCTTTGTATTGCTGCCACCAATCTGAAACTGTATTGCGATGCACCCCCAAATAAGCTGCAATATCGACAAACCGTTTTCCTTGCTGACGTAATCGAATCGCTTGTTGTCGCAGATAATCTTAAGTAGGGGGATTAAGTAATCGGGCATCAAGTTTATTCATACTTCAATTTTACTAATCGCCCCGTTCACTCTGCATCCTCTTAAGTTGCCGAGTTAATATAAGTGCCGCAAGTGTGGCAGGCAGTTTGTGCAACACCCCCAAAACAAGACCATTGACTCAACGACCAAGACCCTGATTGATAAATTGCTGTTAGAGAAGATTCCTTTAGCAGGCATTGCCAGAGTCGCAGGCGTTTCAGAGCCTTGGCTCCAGCACTATGTCAATGAGAAATATCAAGCAGTGCCCCGACAGGTGGATATCCGGGCTAAAAAAAAGGGCGCTTGACGCTCCAGGGTGACGAGATGTGGTCTTTCGGGCTCCGCAAAGGCAATAAGCAATGGATTTGGTTGGCTCTAGATGTCAAGACTCGAGAAATTGTTGGGGTCTATGTCGGCAATCGTGGCCGTGAAGGAGCCCAAGGATTATGGGAAGCTCTGCCAGGGGTCTATCGCTAGTGTGCGGTCTCTTACACAGATTTCTGGTCTGCTTACGATGAAGTGTTTCCCCGCAAGCGGCATCAAAGTGTCGGCAAGGAGAGTGGCAAAACGAGTTACATTGAACGCTTCAACTGCACCTTGCGCCAACGCGTGTCGCGCTTAGTGAGGAAGACGTTATCGTTTTCCAAGAAGGAGAATTATATTGGTGCAGTTTGGTACTTTGTTCACCACTACAATGCATCCTTTTTAGGACTACCTGGCTGCGCTACTAAGTCTTCCACGATCTTCACTAACCGCCGATTCCGCCGTGCATCGCCTAAATCCACATCCCATAACTCCTCGGCGACCCAATTCATTCCCCACTCCTCGCAGCATCTGCGCAACATCTGCCTTACAACTGACAATCTGGACGCAAGACGAAAATTCGATGCATATGCATTGCAGATGCCCAGTGCAGCAACACTGCCACACGAATGCCGCACAAAACTTTCATTTTATCCATTTGCTGCCAGTTTTTTAGACCCAACACCAGAGCGATCGCTCTCAAAAGTACGAATTTTTGTTAAAACTCACTCTCCCCAATTGGCCTCAAACCCTTACAACTAAGGACATTCAACCGCTTTCTATCAGCATTAGGGGTTTCTTGAAGCGATCTCAACATCTCTTCCATGAACGAAAAAGGCCGTCATGGTTTGTCATACAAAGCATGTACTTTCCTTAAATTTGCGATCGCTCAAAGGGGAAGAAGGAAAGAGGGCGATCGCTCAACCCTATGTCACGTAAGCCTTTTTAGAACTATCCTACTTGTAAAAAAAGATCTGACAATGCATAGCAATAAATTGTTGACATGCCGCTACTATCAGTATGCTGCGCTTCACTAACTAGAAGACGAGTGCCGAAAAGCAACCTATGTCATGAGTTGATGTGATCAATCGTCCAGTTCAAGGCGAGTTGCCCACTTAAACGGCGTTGCTCTCCCTCGCGTAAGGGATGATAGCGAACACCCTGCGCATCTCGGAACAATTTCTCCAGACCTAACTTGCGATAGAATGCACTGCCCCCAGCAACTTCCATCGCTAGATCCGCCACGTTCAACACGGCTTTGGCAACAAGTGTCCGCCCTGTCATGATTTGATTCGTAGTTTCAAAACTGGGTTGACTCACCTCAGCGATCGCAATCATGTGCTGAAGGGCTAACTTGGCAGCCGTCAATTCATTGTCTAAACCACCGACCAGATAGCAAAGATGGTCATCTGTGCTGCGTTTCATTGTGAGTTGAATGGCGCGATCGCGGGCTGCTTCTGCCACTCCAACATAAACGGAGTAAACCAATGGAAATGCCACCATTGAGATCAGATGGAAAATAGGATGCCATTTCCCTTGTTCTCGTCGTAAGGCAATGGCTGCATCCGGGATAAAAACATCTGAGAGGATAACATCATGAGAGCCTGTTCCTCGCATTCCCATCGCTTGCCAGGTAGATTCAATTACAACGCCCTGAGCTTGCATGGGAACTGCAAAATGTAGCACAGTAGACCCTAATTCTGGATCTTGATAAACCGCGCTGGTCATCAATAAATTGGCAGCAGGCGCACCACTGGCGAATACTTTGCGAGCCGTAATTAGAAATCCGCCGTCTACTTTAATCGCTGTGCCATTGCTCTGCAACCAATCCGAGCCGCCACTGCTGAGCAATACCAGTTGCTCCGTTGCGATCCGTTTCAGCAATCCATCCACAGGAGCCTTCTGATTGTGCCATCGCCAAGTTGGAACCATTACCTGATGGGTATGCATGGCGAAAGCAAGCGCAGTGGAGCTGCAATAGCGTCCTAAAACCCGTAATACAGCACACATCTCGGTATAGCTGGCTCCACCGCCGCCAAGTTCAATTGGCACACCTGCGGCAACCAATCCAGTTGTTTTCAATCTGGCAATGTTATCGGCAACAAATACATCAGTCTCATCTGCTTCCGTATCTCTGACGGCAAACTGTTCTCCTAAAGATTCTGCCAAAGATAACCAATCTATGTCTTTTTGTTGCATTGTTGTCGTAGCCTGTAGTTCCGACATCATCATGTCTCCTAGTAATTTCGCAATGTGTTCAAACTATCTCTGCAAATTGCTCACAAACTTCATCAGTGATTGCAGAATGTTTAATCATCTAGATTTATCGTGGTTGCAAGACTTCTCTAAATTCAAAATAGTGAGCAGCTAGTGGAGAAGTATGGTTCCCCACTGAGCTATTCGTAAGAGCCTAGCCTGCTACAAAGAAGTCTTGGTTCGTCATCGCTAGTCCAGTCGATACTTTGGCAATCTGAATCTCAGACACTCCTCCGATGCCATCAGCGTCGAAGTACACAGCTCCAGTACCTTGGTTGTAGATAAAGCGATCGCTACCATCTTTAGCACCCGACCCAATCCGAAATTGATCAGCCGTGATGAATCCTCCTGCCAATCCAGCCCCAAAGCCAGATCGATCAATACAGATATTGTCATCCACAACGCTAAAATCCTTGATTGTGTCAATTCCCTGGTGTGGAGCAGTGATGAGAAAGCCATCTTGCCCTGATCCACCTGTTAGAATGTCATTTCCTCCGAGACCTGCTAAATAGTCATTTCCACCACCGCCAGAGATGGAGTTGTTGGCAACATTACCGTGGATACTATTGTTTAAGCCGTTACCTGTCCCGTTAATGGCACTGAAGCCATCCATGGCTAAGTGCTCGACATTTGCTGTCAAGGCATAGCTGACGGTGGAGCGCACACCATCATTTCCCCCTGAAGCAGCTTCAAATACGGCAGTCGTTGCATTCTGGATATAGTAAACGTCGTTGCCACTCCCTCCAAACAATTGGTTGCCACCTGACTCTCCATTCAGGTGATCGTCACCGTTGTCACCGTGGAGAACGTCATTGCCATCGCCGCCTCGGAGAACGTCATTGCCATCGCCACCAGAGAGGTTGTTGTCAGCAGCGTTACCGTAGAGTTCATTATCCAAACTGTTACCCGTGCCATTAATGGCGGCATTGCCCTCCAAAACTAGTTTTTCGACGTATCCGCCCGATGCCAAGCTATAGCTGATGCTAGCGCGTACAACATCAACCCCCTCATCAAGCTCCTCAACAACTGTGTCATATACATTATTGACATAGTAAAGATCGTCGCCGCGACCACCTTGCATGAACTCGATACCGTCGCCCAACATCGTGTCGTTACCGTTGCCACCATAGAGACCCTGATTGCTGCCAGAGCCAGCATCGAGGAAATCGTTGCCCTCGCCACCGTCGAGGAAATCGACGCCACCGCCACCATAAATGATGTCATCTCCTCCTAGTCCGCTAATGGTATCGCTCTCAGCATAACCATAGGGATCGCCGAAGAGGGTATCTCCGAGCTTGTCATCTCCAGTAATATTAGCCATTTTGATTTTTTCTGAAGTAATTGTGGTTTGAATTGCAAAACAATCGAAAAGACATCAAGTGAAGCGATCGCAAAGATGAACAACTTTGTGCATAGTGCAAACGCAGAACCACTGAATGAAATACAAACAACGCAACAGTAAAAGTTACAGCCATCAACAGATGAAGAAGTGATTGGATGCGTTGTTGCTTTCGATATTTAGACCTTAGTTCTTTGCTGATTCAAAACCCTTCACCCGACGGCATGAGGGATATAAAGGGTATGAACATTTATCTACGTCTTTTCTGTCAATCAAGCACTTCCATACCGAACGATGAATAAATCGTCAATAGATAGAAGTTCATAGGTTGTCTGATGAAGAACTTTGTACAGAAATTACAGCAGGTAAAATGTCTCGATATAATTTGTCAATCAGGTCTCTGGTAAAATCACTCGTCACTTGGATTGGTAACAAATGGACGCGGAGCAAGGACTTGAGGTCGCAAATAGAGTTGTTTTGACAAAAGTAAAACGACGACTCAGTCCGGTTGAAACTGCAATCTTAAGTGGCTCTTGGCAGGGGCAAACCTACGAAGAAATTGCCAGTAGTACTAACTACGCTGCCAGTTACTTGAAGCGATATGCGGGACCGAAACTCTGGCAATTACTTTCTGATGGGCTCGGTGAAGAGGTCAGTAAGACCAACTTCCGGGCTTCGTTGGAGCATCATTACCAGCAAGAAAGTGAAGAGGTTTCGGAAGAAACCAGAGAACCGAAAAATAAGGCATCTGAGAAACGCAACAGTCAGCATAGAGCAGACACTGCTTCTCCCTGTGTTGATTGGGGCGAAGCCACAGATGTTTCTACCTTTTATGGTCGTCAACCAGAGCTAAAGCTTTTGCAGCAATGGATTAAAGGTGAATTTCCTGAAAAACAAAGTCTTTATGGGATGCCCCAGGCTTCACGCTGCCGTATGATTTGTTTATTAGGCATGGGAGGCATTGGCAAAACCTCTCTATCGATTAAACTGGCTCAGAAAATTGCTAGGAGTCGGTCTGAGGAAAGTGATGGCTCATCTGCAAAAACGCCTGATTCTCCCTTCGAATTTGTGATTTGGCGATCGCTGCGGGATGCTCCACCCCTAGACGATTTACTTGAAGACCTAATTCCGCTCCTCTCTCACCAACAAGACATTGGCCTGCCGAAAGGCACTTCAGCCCAAATCACTCGCTTGATCCAATACCTGAAGCAGAATCACTGCTTGCTGGTGTTAGACAATGTGGAGTCCATTCTCCAAAGTGGACAGGTTGTGGGCGCTTATCGCTCCGGTTATGAGGCGTATGGAGAACTGTTTCAGCGCGTGGGTGCAACGGAACACCAAAGTTGTTTGCTGTTGACCAGTCGAGAAAAGCCCTCAGAAGTCGCAGCGCTAGAGGGCGATGCGCTGCCAGTGCGATCGCTGCAACTGACCGGGCTCACCCCAACAGACATTAACAACATTCTAGATACTAAAGGCTTAATAGGAGATGCTGGCGATCGCAACAAGCTGATCGAACATTACCGGGGTAATCCGCTGGCGTTGAAGATTGTCGCAACATCCATTCGTGACCTTTTTAATGGCGATATTGCAGAATTTTTAGAACAGGGCACGATCGTTTTTAACGGGCTGCGTCGTTTGCTGGATGAGCAAATCGAACGTCTGTCAGCGTTAGAACAGCAAGTGATGAATTGGTTGGCGCTCAATCGAGAAGGGACGACGATTGATCAGCTTCATGCCGATATCATTCCTAAGGTATCTAAGGCACGATTGTTGGAGGTGTTGGAAAGGTTAGGGCGGCGATGTCTCATCGAAACGACTGCACGAACGCGGACTGAACAGGAAAGTTTGCAAAATGGTGATGCAAGGCAGAACGGTAAATCTGAACGCATTCCCTCTAGTTTTACTCAACAGCCAGCGGTGATGGAATATGTCACAGAACACATCATTGAAACTGCCGTTGCCGAACTTAAGGGGACACAGTCTTTTAATCTGCTGAGTCACTACGCCCTCACCAAAGCCAGCGCCAGTGACTATATTCGCGAGAGCCAAACTCGGCTGATTCTGGAACCGATCGCGACTCAGTTATCCAGTGCGTTTGGTTCCAGCGCTGTCCTCAGCCAACAGCTCCAGCAGCAGTTGCGACAACTAAAAACCACGCCTGAAATGTATCCAGGATATGCAGCAGCCAACCTGCTGAGTTTGCTAAATTATCTCCATATTGACCTGAGTGGATGGGATTTTTCTCATCTACCTATCTGGCAGGCGTATCTTCCGGAGACTCCACTGCATCAAGTTAATTTCACCGAGTGTGATTTTACTGGATCTGTGTTTGCTCAAACGCTCAGCAGTATTGTAAACGTTGGCTACAGTCCTGATGGTCGATTGATCGCAAGCTGCGATTCGGACGGCAGGATTCACCTATGGGATGCGGCTTCCGGGCAGCCAAAGCTGAGTTGGCAAGCACACAACGAGTTTGCCTGGGGGTTATCGTTTAGTCCTGACGGTCAAACGATCGCTACTGGCAGCCCTCACGACTCTCTGATCAAACTTTGGGATGTCCAAACAGGACAACTATTGCGCAAACCATTTCAGATCGTCAAGACGAGTTGGACAGTGCAGTTCAGTCCCGATGGCAAAAGGCTGGCGATCGGGGAAGAAGAGGGATGGTTGGAACTGTGGGATGTCGAGACGGGAATTTGTCTGGCATTTCTGGAAGGACATTCTGACATTGTTCACTCGGTTGCCTTCAGCTCTGATGGCAAAAGGCTGGTGAGTGGAAGTGGCGATTGTGCTGTGCGGCTCTGGGATCTTTCAACGTTCAGCGAAATGCGTCAATTTGAAGGACATCGCCACACTGTGCTGTCAGTCTCCTTTAGCCCAAATGGTCAGTGGGTTGCCAGTGCCAGTTGGGATAAAACCGCGAGACTATGGAATTTGGCAACCGGAGAATTCAGCTGTTTTGAGGGACATACAGACCTCGTTTGGTCAGTGTCCTTTAGTCCGGATGGTTTGCTGCTGGCGACTGCTGGACAAGATCAGACGATTCGCCTATGGAATCTGCAAACCGAGCAACCGATCCGGACATTGCTGGGACATCGAGCCTGTGTGACTGCGATCGCCTTTCATCCTGATGGCAAAACCCTGTTGAGTGGTAGCGCCAATAGTATGCAGAAAGTGTGGGATGTCACTACCGGACAGGCATTGAGAACCTGGCAGGGACACCTCAGCCGCGTCTGGTCTGTCGCGTTTAGTCCCAACGGTCAACACATTGTCAGCGGCAGCGCTACAGATTTACTGGTTAGGCTCTGGAATCCTCTGGAGGACACTTGCCTAAAAACCTTTAACGAGCATACCCACTGGGTTTGGGATGTAACGTTTAGCAGCGATAGCAAAACCTTTGTCAGCGGCAGTTCCGATGGCACTATTAAGCTTTGGGATGCCCAAACTCAACAGTGCATTAACACGCTGCATTGTCATACCAACTGTATCTTTGGTACCGCGATCAGCCCAGACGGGAAGGTTCTGGCGAGTGCCAGTAATGATGCTACGGTTAAACTCTGGGAGCTGCAAACCGGAACTCATCTGCACACGCTGGTTGGACATGCTTTTCCGGTGTGGCATGTCACCTTTAGTCCGGATGGACGCTCGCTAGCCAGTATCGCTAAGAATGGCATTGTGCGACTGTGGCAGGTGGAAACGGGCACCTGTATACAGGTTTTCGATCAGCACGATTTATTGGGGTTTGAAGTAGAGTTTTGTGCTGATGGACAAACGCTGGTCGGTATCGGCAGTGACAACAGCATTAAGCAGTTGGAAATTGCTACAGGTGAATGCCTGCAAGTCTTGAGAGGACATATTGCATTGGTGCGATCGCTCGCCCTCCGTCCTCCTTCATCCCATCACACACAACTCCTCGCCAGTGGTAGCGCCGACAAGACAATTCGTCTCTGGGATCTGGATTCTGGAAAATGCTTAAACGTCTTACAAGGTCATACAGGTATCATCTTTTCGGTTGCGTTTGGCTGTGATGCCACCGGACGATCGCTGCTTGCTAGCGGCAGTTTTGATGAAACAATTCGCGTCTGGGATGTGGAAACGGGTGAATGCCTGCGAGTTTTGAAGAGCGATCGCCTCTGCGAAGGAATGAATATCTTTGGAGCAACTGGGTTAACAGAAGCACAGCACACGACCCTAAGGGTGTTAGGGGCTGTTGAGATGAAATAACATCAAGGTGAATGCTCCATAGGGAGCTTCAACACTTGCATGAAGCGATATCCAATGATCAGGTTTTGAGCTAATGCTTGAGGGAACTTATAAAGTTCATGATATTCATTTCCACGGAGAGTGAGGTACCTCATACCAATTAAAATTAGGCATAGGGCAGATAAGCTAGTAGTTCACCACAATGACTTTGACAGGTAGAGAGAAGTCAGGGAAACTGGTTGAAAATCAGGAATCCCCTCCTCATGCCAGAAAAGTATACTGTCGCCCTCACCCCTGAAGAACGTCAGCAACTGCTGCAACTCACTCATCAAAACAAGCTGGGTGCGAGAAGATTGAAGCGGGCTCAAATTCTGCTCCTCGCAGACGAAGGACATCGGGATGAAACGATCGCCGAAATGCTATATGTCGGCGAATCCACAGTTCATCGGACTCGGCAGAAATTTGTTACGGGTGGTGTTGAGTTCGCCTTGAGTGAGTTGCAGCGACCGGGAGGGAAACGTAAACTTGATGGCAAAGCAGAAGCCTTTTTAGTCGCCACGGCCTGTAGTGCCCCTCCGGCGGGACGAGGTGAGTGGACGATGCAACTGTTGGCAGATCGATTGGTCGAAGTAAACCTGGTTGAGCAAATTTTGGATGAGACGGTGCGTCGTGCTCTGAAAAAAACTAGAACAGCAAAGGTAGCTAGAGAAGGATTAGAAACCACTGTAGGCTAGAGTCAGAGCATGAGCCAAGGGTGAAGCCAAGCAATGGTTCGACGAACTCCCCAACCGGAAGCGATACAAGAAGAAGTACTGGAATGTGTGCAGCAGACATGCCCGAGGTGGGGGGGATGGATGTGGAATAAATATGACAACTTCCGTCGAGTCCGAACCCTAGACGGCGTGGTGCAATTGAGACTGAAAGTTAGACGGTGTGCAACACCTGAGTGCGAACGGTTTTGCCAATCCTATCGACCGGAAGCGGAAGGGAGATGGGCATTACCGCAGCAGGAGTTTGGCTTGGATGTGATAGCGCTAGTGGGCGGGTTGCGCTATCAAGAGCATCGGAGCGTCCCTCAAATCCATCGCGTTCTACAGAGTGAACGCACCGTGAGTAATTTGTTGAACCGCTACGATGAGTTAGTATCGCTTTAGATGGGTGATGCCGAGCGAATTGGAAAAATTGCAGACCGGCGATCCCAGTTCATCCTTGCGATTGATGGGATGCAACCGGATGTGGGACATGAGGTGTTGTGGGTGATCCGGGAAGTGCTCAGTGGTGAGATTTTACTGGCGAAGACGCTATTATCCTCGACCAGTGAGGATCTTGCCCCAATCCTAGTTCAGGTGAAACAAGCACTGAACCGACCAATAACTGCTGTGGTCAGTGACGGACAAACCTCGATTCGCAAGGTGGTCGGCAAAGCTTTGCCGGAATCAGCACATGGGTTGTGCCATTTCCACTACCTGCGGGAAGCCGTTAAGCCAATCTATGAAGCCGACCGCCACGCCAAGAAGGAACTCAAAAAACGGGTACGCGGTGTCTGAAAGAGATTATTTCATTGATATGACATCGAAGGCTTACCCAGAACCAATAACGATTTAGAGCAATTGTTTGGTCGTTGGCGACATCACCAACGTCGTTGCACCGGGCGCAAAGTTGCTCCCGCTTCCTTAGTGGTTCGAAGCTCAGTGCAAATTGTAGCAGCTGTCGCATCACAACTGCGTTCCTTCACAGCAATAGATTTGGCAACCGTTTCGATTGACGCTTGGCATGCTGTCCGTGCTGACCTCAATTGCCATCAACAAAAGCGCCATCAACAACGGCTTTTTCGCCGCTCTCCAACGACCTACTTGGCTGCTCTGGAGCAGAAATTCCTCCAGTCAGCTTTGCCACTCTAGAAAAAAAGAGAATTAATTGGGTCACTCTATCGGGCGGGACGAGTGTACACCCAAGATGCCGCAATTGCAGTCTTTGACCATGACTGGACCTCCTTGGCAACAGGCATTGCGATTCCTCATGGCTTGTATGACCTAAAGCTCAACACAGGTTACCTGCATCTTGGCACCAGTCATGACACCGGTGAATTTGCTTGTGATGCGATTCGCGATTGGTGGAACCAGCAGGGCCGACATCACTATCCCACGGCAACGTCTATTTTACTACTGTGCGATGGGGGCGGCAGTAACGGTTCTCGGCAGTACTTGAGGCTGCTACCCCGCTGCTTGCGGCGGGGTAGCAGCCTCCAAAGAGGGCTAGTTATTCATCTCGATGCAGTTGCAGATACTCATTCCCTTGCTCCTTGACGTACCTCGCGATCATCCCTTCATCCCCATGCTTGCCCACCGTACTCGCGAAGCAACCATCACTCCAAAACTCTCCACCCCATAACTGCTTCTTGACGCTGGGACACCGCTTGAATACCTCTCGTGCCGTCCAGCTCTTGAGCATCCTCACTAACTTCGTCACACTGTATGTGGGCACTGACTGAATCAAGAAATACACATGATTCTTGTCGATGCTGATCTCGATAAACTTAACGTCATAGCGCTTCTTGATTTCGAGACACACCTCTCGTAAAACGGCATCGACCTGCTCGTCAAACACCGCCCGTCGATACTTTGCTGGAAAAACCAAGTGATAGAGCAAAACGGTAACGTTATGGCTTTTGTGAATGTACTCGCTCATCCGGGCATCTTACGCCGCAGAGCGGCGGGGAATGTACCCGCAGAGATTCAAGCAGGATCTACAGCGCTTAGTGAACGAACTCAACATTGAGATTCGCATTGCTCACTATCCTCCTTATACCTCGAAATATAACCCCATCGAACACCGCTTATTTCTTCATCTCACACGAGCCTGTCAAGGTGTTATTTTCGAGAGCATCGAAGTGATTAAAGACCTGATGGAAAAAGCAACAACACAAACTGGATTAACTGTGTTTGCGTCTGTCTTGGACAAAGCCTATCAAACAGGGCGGAAAGTCACAGAGGCGTCCGAGCAGACGATGAAGATTGTGTTCGATGAGTACTTTTACCCAAATGAAATTACACTGCTAAGCCACAGACATCATGATTCTCGGTTTTATTTAATCACGATCCTTAGAGCTTCAATGTCCTGCCGAATCTGTTGCAACCTGCCTTGTAGTTGGTCAGCCACAAAAGGCATTTTGATCGCGCACATGTCGTAACCAATATCGACTCCCATGGCACGCCTCAGTTACGGACCTGAAGCGAAAAAGCGATCGCCATCTAATCCTTATCCTTGTGTGTTAACTTCTGGCGCAACTATCTAACTTTGAGGTGGAAGCAGTCAAGAGCAAACGTCCGCGATCGCCTGCATTCTCTCTACTCCCTCTCTAAATATAGTGGGTGTAAAGGTGCTGGAGTCTTTCAATTTAGGGCCCCATTTAGTTAAATAAAGGTTAACTTTAGATTAAAAATACGGAAAATTTGTAGAAGCTAGAGAAGCTTCAGTGAACAAGTTGTTGGGAACTGAGCGCTTTTACAAGCTGCCTGATTGATATGCCAGTATATGTAGAGAATTTTGTGCCGCCGAGTCCAGGTTCTTGGGTGTTAGAGACAACCCACTGGTCCCGACCGATGACCCGCTGGAGTATAGATGTTTTTCCTGCTGCCTTTAAGCGAGGCTTCCGGGAGGGAACCGCTAGATATGGGCTATTGCTGGACTACATGGAATACGCTGCCATCAATGGCTTTGCTTACAATTGTTCTCGTGGGGTTGGAGCACCTCCAGAAGCCAAAGGGCTACCTCCTAAATGGCTGTTCAAACTGATGACTCGGCTCCATCCCCAAGTGCGCCAGCGGATTCAAACTGCTAAAGCGGTATTTGAGCAAAAGCTGTGGCGCGAAGACTTAAAGTTGTGGGATGAAACCTGGAAGCCAGCCCTAACGCGCACTTATTTGGAGTTGCAAAAAGTTGATCCAGCCCACTTGTCCCTGGAAGATTTAATTGCCCATCTCAACGCTTGTCGCGATGCGGTTGCTGAAGCCATCTACTATCACCATCGGCTCAATCCGGTCGCTATGGTGCCTTTAGGAGATTTCCTAGCACATGCTCAGACCTGGACTGGGTTGCCTGCTCAAAAATTACTGCAACTGTTGCAAGGAACAACACCCGTCTCGACTGGGGCGATCGCGGAAATTGAGCAGCTCGCTAAAGCTATTCGCCAGCAGCCAGAAGCGATCGCGCTTTTAACAAGTCAAAAACCTGCCGCTGATATTCTGCATCATCTACGATCGTTGCCAGGAGCCGTAGGGGCAGCAACCCAGGCTTATCTGGATGTCGTGGGGCTGCGAATTTTAACTGGATATGATGTGGGGGATTTGTCTGCCCTCGATATACCGGAACTGTTGGTAAAAACCATTCGCTCCGCCGTCAATACATCAGTGCATAACAGCCCTACAGACGATTTGGCTGAGCAAACCGCTCAGGTGCGGATAGTAGTCCCGGAGCAGCATCGAAGTGAATTTGATGAATTGCTGGCAGAAGCTCGTTTAACCTACCGCATTCGAGATGAGCGCGGCTATCTCAATGATGCTTGGGCCACTGGAATTGCCAGAAGAGCGATTTTAGCAGCAGGCGATCGCCTCACCGCAGCGGGCAAGCTCGAAAAAACAGAGCACGCCGTTGAGCTGACCCACGATGAACTTACTGCCCTGTTGAGCGATCAAGCAGGCCCCTCGGCCAGCGAGTTGGCGGAATATTTCCATTACCGTATGACTAAAACGATTGCCGAGGCTCCAGTTCACCTCGGTCCACCTCCCAGCGCTCCACCACCGGACGATTGGTTGCCACCTGCGGCGGCTCGGCTGAGCCGTGCGATTGGCTTGATGCTAGGACATATGTTTGTGGCACCCGGAAAGCAGACTGAAGCGCAGACAATTCAGGGAGTCGCTGCTAGCCCAGGGCAGTATGAAGGGACTGCCAGGCTGGTGCTCGACCTCGAAGATATGGCGCAGGTGCAAGCAGGAGATATTCTCGTGGCTCGCATGACTGCTCCTTCCTACAATGCGTTGCTACCGATGCTGGGAGGCATTGTCACCGATCGCGGCGGTTTGCTTTCCCATGCCGCGATCGTAGCCCGTGAGTATGGTTTGCCAGCCGTGGTTGGCTGCATGGAAGCAACACAGGTGATTCGCAATGGCAGCCGTATCCGGGTGGATGGCACTTCTGGGGAGGTAAAAATTCTGACATGACCCCAATGAATTTACCGATCAACTTAGTTGAAGCGTTGGATGAGGCAACCTGTGGGGGCAAAGCGGTCCAGTTAGGCGCAGCGATCCGGGCGAGTTTGCCAGTGCCGCTAGGGTTTGTGTTGCCAGCTTCCTTGGTCAACGCGATTGCCGCTCAAGACTCAACCGCAATTGATCTCGCTTTACAAGCCTTTGCTCAACTGGAAAGCGCAGTGGCAGTGCGATCGTCGGCAGTGGGAGAAGATTCTAGCCAGGCGAGTTTTGCAGGTCAACACCTGACTTGTCTGAATATTCGCTCTCAAACTGGATTAGTGGAGGCTGTGAAGCAGGTGTGGCGGTCAGGCCAAAGTGCCGCTGCTCAAGCTTATCGGCAGCGCTTAGGCATTACCCAAGCCCCCGAAGTCGCGGTCGTGGTGCAGCAATTTATTCCCGCTGTGCAGTCTGGGGTGTTGTTTACCCGTAACCCGATGAATGGTAATGACGAGCGGGTGATTGAAGCCTCTTGGGGCCTAGGAGAAGCGATCGTCTCTGGACTGGTAGCGCCCGACCGTTATCGCCTGGATCGGCAGGGCCAGGTGTTAGAACAAACGGCTGGCATGAAAGATATCGCGATTCAGCCAAGCGCTGAGGGACAAACGCACGAGGTCGCCGTAGCAGCGGATCAGGTGCGAGCTTTGTGCTTAGAAGAGTGGCATTTAGAGCAGCTCAGTCACCTCGCGGCTCAGTGCGAGCAACACTTTCCGCCTCCCCTTGATATTGAATGGTGTTTTGCGGGGTCAACCCTGTATTTACTTCAGTGCCGTGCGGTCACCCGCATCTCAATTTCTCTTGCTTGAGCCTTGATGACATGGATGATGTGAACCGTAACTCTGTCTGGCGCGATCGCGCTCTGTTAATTGCGATCGCGCTGAGTTCCATGCTGGCACCCTTAAACTCAACCATGATTGCGGTGGCTTTGCCTCGTTTGATCACCGAGTTGCAAACCAATCTGGCAGAGGCAAGCTGGCTGGTCACTAGCTACCTAATTGCGATGGCCACCTTGCAGCCCATTGCTGGAAAGTTAGGCGATCGCTGGGGTCGTCGGAATCTCATTTTGGGGGGACTAGTTTGCTTTGGCGGTGCCTCGTTAGCGGCTACCTGGGCACCCAATCTGCCACTGTTAATCGGGTTTCGTCTGTTGCAGGCCATCTCAGGGGCGATCGCAATTCCCAATGGCGTGGCGCTGGTGCGAGAAGTGGTGCCCGATCATCGCCGCGCTACCAGCTTCGGGTTAATTAGTAGTGCGGTTTCCTTAGCCGCCGCGATCGGGCCTCCAGTAGGTGGCGTATTGATGAGCTTGGCGGGCTGGCGAGCCATCTTTTTTGTCAATTTTTTGCTGATTTTGCCAGCACTTACTCTGGGTTGGTGGGCCATTCCTCAGCGCCAGCCAGCTAAAACTAATCGTCCGTTTGACTGGGGTGGCTCACTGTTACTGGCGGGCGTGCTGGCAAGTTTGGCTGGCCTTTTGTCCCAGATGCGGCAGGGTAGCTTGGCGATCGCTCCAGGATTGGCAGTGGCAGGTGTGATCGCTTTACTGGCCGCGTTATTAACCTACGAAGCGAGGCACCCCGACCCGATTATTCAACTCCGCTTTTTTCGTAAGCGAGCCTTTGCTGCGGCTAATGGAGCGATCGCGCTCAGCAATTTAGCCATGTATGTGACGCTGCTCAGCTTGCCCATCTTGTTCTCAGAACGCGCAGGGTGGACCGATTCGCAAATCGGCTTTGTCCTGGCAGCTTTCTCTGGTCTGATGATTTTAGGCGCTCCTCTTGGTGGCTATGGAGCGGATCGCTGGGGTCGCCGCTTACCCACTGTCGCAGGTTTAACCTTGTTTACGCTGGGGTTACTGCCTCTCGTCATCCAAGCGGAAGCAGTTCCCCTGCTATTTCTCCTGCCTGGCTTAGCGATCGCGGGAAGTGGCATGGGTGCCTCGATGGCAGGACTCCAAACTTCTGCCATTGAATCCTTAAGACCAGAAGAAGCTGGAGTGGCAGCGGGGGTGTTTTCAACCAGTCGTTACCTCGGTAGCATTATCGGTTCCAGCATTTTGGCAGGCATCCTTAGCTCTAGTGGCAACTTTCACCTAGTTTTTGGGATGGTCGGCAGCACTGCTCTCTTATCGGTGCTAGTGAGCTTGGCGCTACGCGATCGCCCTTCAACTCATTAGATGGAGTCATTGGTTGCTTGAGGTGTGAAGTTTGATTAAGTAGGTTTGGGAAAAGCCGTAGCTTTTATGACAACAGGTATCATTCACAATGTCCGAACCAGCCCGGATGTGCAGTAAATAGATAGAGCATTGAAGCGCTTCTTGAGAAGGATAACAACTTCCTTTAAGCCTGATAGGTGGGATTCCACTAGAGCCAACTGCGTTCTAGGGTTCGGGCGATCGCTGCCCATGCAGACTAGGCAATGATTTATACCGCCTAGTCTGTAGCCTTTCTTTGAGCAATCAACGTTCATTGGTTCAGGGATTATCCATGCTCGCTTTGTAGAAACTTTAGGCAGATTGGGGAGTCCCAACAATCCCACTTGTCTGCTATTGCTCAGATTTACTCTCACTAATGCCTAGCGATCGCCAGAGCAGGGCATTAGTGCTGAACTGACTTGCTCTGGTACTGAATCTGAATCGACGCATTCCACCCCTACAAAAGTAAATCCATCCCTCTCTTAACCCAGTAAACACAAAACTAAACCAAAGTTAAATAGGAGAACTCAAATGGCTAAATATCGACATAATCTGCCCCAATTATCGAGCGATCTATTTCTCACCGATGGGGGAATCGAAACTACGTTGATCTTTCGCGAAGGGTTAGAGCTACCTGACTTTGCTGCCTTCGATTTATTAAAGCACGAGGCAGGCTATCGAGCCCTTGAGTCATACTTCCGCACCTATGCTGCCCTCGCTAAGAACTATCAAGTTGGCCTGGTTCTAGAGAGCGCCACCTGGCGGGCCAACCCGGATTGGGCGACAAAACTGGGATACTCCAGTACTGCCCTTACTGAGGTCAACCGTCAGGCGATTGCTCTCCTACACGATATCCGCCAGGAATACGAAACTGAACAAAGTCTGATGGTGATTAGTGGATGTATTGGCCCTCGTGGAGATGGCTATATTCCTGCTGATGCAATGACCGCAGAAGCCGCCGCAGATTACCATCGCTCCCAAATTGCTACCTTTGGTGATGCGGATGCTGACTTGGTTACAGCCATCACGATGAACTATGTCGAAGAAGCGATTGGCATTACCTCTGCGGCCCAATCCGTGGGGATGCCTGTCGTCATCTCCTTTACAGTGGAAACCGATGGTAGATTGCCTACAGGCCAGAGCTTGAAGGATGCGATCGCCCAAGTGGATCAGGCTACTAACCAAGCTCCTGCTTACTACATGATTAACTGTGCCCACCCAACCCACTTTGCAGAAACAATGATTTCTGGGGAATCTTGGCTAGAGCGAATCCAGGGTATCCGAGCCAATGCGTCTCCTAAAAGCCATGCAGAATTAAATGAGTCAGAAACTCTGGACGATGGTAATCCAGAAGAACTGGGCAATCAGTACCGTGAACTGAGACAGAGATTTGCCCATTTGAATGTCCTAGGAGGCTGCTGTGGCACCGACCACCGCCATGTCGAAGCGATCTGTAAAGCTTGTTTGCCTCTATTTTGGACATACCTTTCAAACGGACAGTTATTACATAGGGGCTAACAGAATCTCACTGAGTCCACGTCACCTGTCAAATTCAGAGAGGACAGTCTAAATCCTCATAAGCATCACGTAAAGCCCAACTTGAAACTAAATGCCAAGCAGGCAAAGTGTGAGGGTTGCCAACTCCAGATTTTGGTAAGCGATCGCAAGCTGGTAGTGCGTCAAATGATAGTGGGATAAGTGAATAAATCATGCCAAGTCCGATCAAGTTCGCACTCGCAGCACGGTTGCCTGTGCCCATACGCACGAATGGTTGGGCACCTTTGCAGCCCCTGGAAATGGCACCCCTAAAGCGGATCCGGTTTGGGCTTGTGATCCCTCTTCTATCACTCTGGCCAGAGAATGATTGAACCTTGCATTGGTTCGTTCTGGCTAGCCTAGAAATTGGTAATGCCAGCAACGAAATGCGAGCTTCTCAAATTTTCTTTCATGAAATTGACAGAAGAGGGGTGATACCAATTTAAATTAGGCAGAGGGCAGAGAAGCTAGGCTGAGAAGAGTTGTTTCGTCTGCTCTGCTGATGGCTGGTGTGACCTCAGTTGACGTGAAGGAAAGGGGTATCAAGTCGAATCCACTCGTCTCAATCCTGAACGCTTATCGGGTTTATTTGTCCTCTTAGTCCTTGCTTATACCAGTGCGGTCATTCAAGGCCATGAAGTTCGTGCTCAAGGCTTAGCTAGCTATATTTGTCGAGCTAAAGAAGAACGAAGAATGCAACGCAGGCATAGCGATTTTTGGATAGGGTTGTCTGCCCAATCCTGGTTAGAAGGGATGGACTTAGCCAGCGATTGGGTAGAGTCTTGGATACAGCTCAGTGGCAATAAGCGACCCTATCTTCAGCAAGATTTACACTCTGCTTTTCGCCTCCAGTCTTTATTCTAACCTTCTTGTTACCCCCTGAGGCGACCAGTGCTAAAGCGCATAACGCCTAAATTCAACGATGTAGCCGTCTGCGTGAAGCCATGAATGTTGAGGAGACTAGCCAGTTCAGCCAAAATCATGCCTGTATTGATCAGGGTGAGTGAGAATCCTATTTTTGACGTGCACGCATCGTCTTCAAATATTCAACAGCCGCTTCCTCCGCCGCTGCATGATGAGTAATTGCCGTTGAACGGAGCGATCGATAAATTTCGAGGCACCGTTCCAATGCGAGATAACAATTCTCCCGATCGTGCAAAGCGACCGTGCTTTCAAGGGTTTCAGCGAGAGTCGGTGCAAGCTGCTCAATCTTCCGAACACCGCTTGGTTTGCATCCTGATCGCAGTAGTCCTAGAGGACCGAGAACCGTGCTCCGTAGATAGGAAATGAAGTCTAGCGCCTCAAACAATTCTCCCCGCGCAATCTTGCTAGTTCCATATTGAATCCATATCCAAAATCGATCCTCGATCCACTGCTCATTGGGTAAGGGATACACACCGGTGCTAGCAGCATAAGACTGTGATAGCCGATCGTCGCGTTCCCACAGAACAACAGGCTCATCAACTCGCGTTGCAACATCAGTAATGGACAAAAACTTGAGATCAACATGCAGGAGCGGTGAGTTGTAAAGGCAGATCAAGACCCGTGGCTCCCCTACATGCTCACCCGTAAACGCTGCCAATAGCTCTCCGAGTGATGCAGCAATACTCTCTCGCTCGGACATCACCTGTGCGAAGCTCTCATGCTCCACGGCAATAATCAAATCGAGATCACTGAACTCGTCCATTGAGTTCTCTGCCCAAGAACCTGTTGCTGCAACACCCACTAATCGCGGGTCTGCGGCAAGATGGGGTAAGGCTCTGCTGATGAACAGTTGATGAGTAGTCAGTGCAGTGGTTGGAACTTTCATAGATCGGTTGTGAAGGGAGTTGATGTTTGATGGTGTGTTTAGTCCGTCCCACCTGTACGCTCCCATCGCCACACAAGACCATCCTCCGGATCGTTTACTTCTCCAACCCGGCGGAAGCCACATTTGGTAAGCACCCGCGTTGAAGCATTTTCCTCAGGTCGCGTGTGAGCACAGACTAACCGCACTTGACGACTTTCTAAGGCATACCGGGTCAGTGCTTCTGCTGCTTCAGTGGCGTACCCCCGCCCTTGTTGATCGGCATTCACGCTATAGGCAATTTCAACAATGCCATCAGAACCGGGTGGGCCTTTGTACCCACAACTATAGCCCTACGTAGCTGCATTAGGACGCTATTCTAGAGGGAGAGAAGCGTTGGGAACAACTATGCCTGCCCCTTACAGCTATGACCTGCGGCAAAAAGCGATTGAAGCTTTTCAGAGTGGAGAAGGCAAAAGCGACGTCTGTCGCATGTTTAATATCAGTCGCAACACCCTAGACCTGTGGCTGAAGCGGCGAGAGGAAACAGGGGATTATCAAGCCATTA
>NZ_JACJOD010000049.1 GCF_014695385.1 Trichocoleus sp. FACHB-46
GATAGCCTTTGGGCTGGTAAGCATCCAGGAACTGACGAGAGCACTGACGGCACAAGTAGTTCTGCTGCTGTTGACGGCGACCGTTTTTGACGACGTGAGTGGATTGACAGTCTGGACATTGCATCAGGAGACCCTCAACGCTGCATCATATTACTATTGTGCAACGCCTTAATTGAGCTATGAGGGACATGGACTGATAGTTGAATCGATAGGATCAGTCCATCCTCATTTTCCTCTAACCACTTTGAAACCACCCTGCATCCACTAGCAGTAATGCGGGCAGCAAGGGTTATCGAGATTTTAGAAAGTTACCGTAGGAAGGGATGGCGTGGTCCCCAGCGTTGGGCATTTGTGCTCTCTCAGATCGATGCGCGGCGATCGCTCGATAAGCAGTTTGCTCCTCAGCTCGCTCAGCGGTATCCCGATACTCCGCGTTTTACCATCCATCAAGACACCACCCTCTCACTTGCAGCTGCTAGTCGTGGAGCATCTGAGCTATCGTTATTGGCTCAGTGGATTATTGATCCAACTAAGGTTTTGGAGGGCACCGATGCCTCCTAGAAAAAAGGCCAAGACAGATGTGTGGGGTGCTGCTCAAGATGCTGCTATACGGCTGCATGGGCAAGATGTGCAGGTTTCTGAGCAAGTTGAGCGTGAGCGAGCGCAGCGTACTGCCCTGTCTCTTGAGCAAATTCAAGATCGCGCCTCCGATACTCGGCAGCTACGCCAGGACCATGTTGAACAGCTAGCTGAATCGATTGCTGTACTTGGGTTACTAGAGCCTTTGGTTGTAGATAACCAGGGGCGTTTGCTGGCTGGTGGTCATCGTAAAGCAGCTATCTTTCACGTCAAGGAAAGCCAGTCAAAGGCTTATCAGCAGAATTTTCCAGACGATATTGTTCCAGTGCGAATGCTGGCTTTCAACGCTGATGACGATCCAGAAAAAGCGCTTCAAGTTGAGATCAGCGAGAACGAAAAGCGCCGAGACTATAACCCTGCTGAGGTTCGGGCATTAGCCGATCGCCCTCGTTCTGCTGGCTATGCAGACACCCCAGGTAGACGAAGTAAGGATGAAAAGCGTCTTAGACCAGCCTTGGAGATCATCATTGGTAAAAGCCTGAGAAGTGTACGGCGTTATTTAACTGAGGAAAAAACTGCTCTGCGACGGGCAAAAGTAGCTCTGGAGCAGTGGATAGCTGCTGTAGAAAATGAGGAGACTACAGCAGTAGAAAGGCAGTTAAGCAAAAAATTGCCTAGTTTGCTCACATTGATAGACAAGGCGGTTAAGAACAGCTAAATGTACTTAAGCTTCTCATTTTATCTATGGTGATTAAAATCACTCCAACAAGGGGATACTGGCTCTATTATTTTTAAGACAATACGGAATTCTGTAGGTCGGGATTAACGACCTATTTATTCATATTAAGTTGAGAATTAAATAAGCTGAATACAACCTAAATCAGCCTTTCTTTTGTAGAGGAGGAAATTTTTGGGATTTTCTACTAAGTATTAGTAGCTACCTAGAGCTACTAATACTTAGTAGAAAATTTGATAGTTCAGAGAGTATTAAAAAATAAAAAAACAGCGGCTCTATATGTACTTGCATTTCTCTCAGCAGTCACTTTTATTCGAATAGATTATGCTAATGCTCAGAATATTGGTGATCTAATAAAGCTAGGATGTGGAAAAATGCCACCACTTTAGCCTCTAGATCTCAAAACGTTACTTATCAAGGAAAGACTGTAACGCTATCTCTTGAGATGCGAGCATCTAGACAATTCCAAGCTAGATGGGTTCGAGCATTTGTTCCTAAAGATACTCAGCTCTATTTCAAAGATAAACGTGGGAATAAGTATGTTAGCTATACGGCACAAGTGCATGGACAGAACTATACTGATGCTGGGATATATAGCCATCACGATTTAGAGAACCAGTGCCTAGATTCACCAATGCTAAACCTGAAGTTAAATTTATTAACAAGCTAGAGGAGAAATACATGGAAATCAGTCTGTGTCAGGTTATAAAAAATGAATGAGGACATTCACCTTAGCCTCCACAGCCTCTTCCGCAATCCATATAACTTCTTATCCACACTTATTGCTCAATAGGAACAGCAGCGAGTTTGGTACCTCTGGTTCACATTGTTATGTGCTCATTCCCTCATTCTTTAAGCTGTAAAATTTATGGATTTCAACACCCCTCTCTCTGCCAATCGTGAATTAACTACTACAACTGCTCTGAATTTTTTTCCTCATGCCGCTTCACCCCTAGATACTTCCGTACAAAACACAATTCGGTTGGACGGACACAGCAGCCTAAATAGTCTGGATCAGGCAATACAAGAGGCAGCAGCTTACCTGCAATCCTTTGCAACCAGTGCTAACTTCTCGAATGTACTTGATATCGCATTTGGTGGCATTTTTGATGTGAGGCGGGCGATCGACTTTGCTCAAAGCTGGACAGATCAAGACTTCAGCCAACTTCCCCAAATCGAGATTATTTCAGGAACAGACATTGCTGGAGCAAATGGAGCTTTTGCCGTCGAGACGAACAGAATTTACCTGTCCGCAGACTTTCTCATCCAAAATGCCAGCAATCTAGATGCTATTACGGGCACTGTTTTAGAAGAAGTCGGACACTTTGTAGACTCCCGTCTCAACAAGATCGACTCTTCCGGTGATGAAGGTGATATCTTCTCTCGTCTCGTTCGCGGTCAGGACATTTCTGCCGGTGAACTGGTGCCACTTAAGGCTGAAGTTGACCACGGGTTTATTACCCTAAATGGTCAACTCACTGCTGTAGAATTAGCTTCTCCATCTGATTTTGGAATTAATTTTAATTCTGCTAGTTATAGCAGAGATTCCAACAAGTTTGTAGCAGCAAATGACACAGGTGGAACATACCTTTGGTGTACAGATTTTGCTTTTGGTCGTGCTCTAGAAAAAGGTTTAATTCAGCAGTATAGCGGTATTGGTGGAAAGATTTCAGGCAATGCTGGAGTTTGGGACGATCAAGCAGGTTCTTGGAGTATACAGGCAAGAGAAAATAGTTTTGTTGTATGGGATGCTAACCAGGGGGGTGCAGGTAGTGTTGGGCATGTCGCTTTCGTTGAAAGGGTAAACAGTGATGGTTCCTTCGTAGTTTCTGAAGCGAACTGGGGTAGTGCCCAAATGTCTTTTAACTCTCGTACTATCAGTTCAGGAACCAGTGCATTCAATACTGCTAAATTTATTTATCTGGGAAGCGCTCCAAACGACAATGAGGCGTTGATCCGTCAACTTTATCAAGATATTCACAATCGTGAACCGGATGCAGAGGGGTTGCAGTACTGGGTGGGACAAATGGCCTCTGGAATAACACTTTCCCAGGTGCGAACTGCCTTTGCAAATAGTCCAGAAGCCAGAAATAATATCAATACTGCTTACCGCAACATTTTGCTGCGTGATGCTGAACCTGATGGGTTACAGTACCATACAAACCTCCTTTCAAGCGGCGCAACGTTACGCGGACTTTATGAAGGTATTTCGTTAAGCCAGGAGGCGAGATCTCAGTTTTGGGTCACTCAATACTTCAACAATACTGACCGTACAGGCTCTCCTGTTTTTGCACAGAGCTTTGGACGTACTAATACAGGATTTGATCGCAATTGGGGAACTGGTTCCCCGTCAAGCTGGGTAGATACGGACAATTTTTCTGCTCGTATCTTTGGGCAAGTTTCTTTTGGTGCAGGTCTACAAGAAATCGGTGTGCAGGCAGATGATGGTGTCAGGGTAAGGGTAGGTGGACAAACAGTTATTGATCGTCTTGTTGATCAGCCTTTCGTTCTAAACACCGGAACCTTTAATGCTGGTAATGGCGGCACTTTCAATGTTGAAATTGAATACTACGAGAGAGGCGGTGCAGCTGCATTAAACTTCAGTTCTATACCTCTTACTCCACCTGATTATTCAGGCAATACTCTTGCTGATGCCAGGGTAATTAATGTTGCTACAAATACGAACACCTATCAAGATTGGGTTGGTTCTTTAGACACCAATGACTACTACCGTTTTAACCTCAGCAGTACCAGCAACTTTAACTTGAACTTGAATGGACTATCTGCGGATGCAGACATACATTTGTTGGATGCCAATGGCAATACTTTACAAGGTTCTGCTAACAGTGCTACTAATGACGAAAATATTGTGCGTCAACTGAATGCTGGTACTTACTATGTCCAAGTTTTTCAGTTTAATGGCAACACCAACTACAACCTCAGTCTTTCAGCAACGCCTGTTGATCTAGATGGTACAGTGAACACTGCTCAAAACATTGGTGCCTTATATGGTAGTCGCACCTTTACCGATCAGGTAGGAACTTCGGATACCAATGACTACTATCGCTTTGATCTGAGCCACATCAGTAATTTACGCCTGAACTTAACCGGATTAAGCGCTGATGCTGATCTCGAAGTCTTAAATAATGCTGGGGCTGTCATTGGTAGCTCCAGATCCGGTGGAACCACTACGGAATTCATTAATTTAAACAATTTGGGATCAGGAACTTACTACGCGCGAGTTTATCGCTATTCTGGTGAAACCGCCTATACGCTTAATTTGGGAGGAGGAATTCCCGACTGGTATCAAACAAGCATAGGTACAACCAATGGAGGAGAACAACGTCATGTGACTGTTGAACGTGTTAATAGTCCCGGCTTTATCGAAAATAAACCGACTTGGTTAGTCATTCATGGATGGGACGGTCAAGCAAACGACTTTCGGGAACTAGCAGGTGCAATTGAAGAGTATGACGGGCATTCGGGAGGAGGTGACTACCAAGTTTTGACGGTTGATTGGGATGCAGCAAGAACAGGAAAAGCTGCTTTGAACGCTGCTGCGACATGGATTGATACTGTGGCAGAAGTTGCTGTAAATACGATTAGGTCTTGGGGAATTTCAGCATCCAATATTAATCTTGTAGGTCATAGCCTAGGCGCTTATGTTTCCTATGAAATTTCTGAACGACTTGGAGGAATCAACAATCTTGTAGCCTTAAATCCAGCTACAACTACCTTTGGGGGGTATGATCACTCCCAAGTGAGTTTCAGTCGGTATTCCAATTGGTCTTGGGCATTCTGGAACAACAACGCAACTGATAGTGGTAACGCTAGCCTCACAGCTGATGAATCGTTTGTACTAGACCTTCCCTTTGCAAATGCTAACGAAGGGCATGGAGGAGCAAAAATTCTCTGGACAAATATGTTGAAGGACAAAAATGGATCTGTCAGCCAATACTTTGGTTTGGAAGATATGAAAGCTTCAGCATATAAACCTTGGGGAAATAAGTCATCTGGTTGGGAAGCCAGAATCCGTGCAGAGGACAACAGGGCAGGATGGGGAGACCCAAACTGGGTAGCAACGGGTTGGAGTGAACCTGGCTGGATCAATATTGGATAATGTGACTAGCAACCTAAATGAGTTCACCAAAATCAATTCTGCCCTTGTATAGCATTTGAGAAATTTTGCTCGCTAATTGCTAGAAGTCTTATCCAGTGAGGCTTCTAGCAATTAGTTTGATTTAATGCTTAATGAATTTAACTGTCCCATTTTGTATCGTAAGTGAGACAGTTCAAGCTATTAGTCGCCAAAGTAAGATGATTGCTGAAAGCTTAAAGGCGTAAAGGTAACGAAGCTGCATCCAAACGCTACATGATGCTTGAAACTCCTGCTAGATAAGGATTTCAGAAAAAATTTTGTGATTTAGCTAAAACATCCCGAAAAATAGCTATTTACGGGCAAGTTGAAATTTTTCAGTTTTTTTAGCTGGATCACTTACTATCCAAGCATCTCAGAGGTTGCGTGGCGTTTGGATGCAGCTTCGCTACCTTTACGCCAAATAGGCCCGGATGACAACCACATAGACCGCTCTGAGATCGCTTGTTATTTCCACCTCTAAACTGAGATCGCGTCAAACAAGCCCCTTAAAGAAAAGACACTAGGACTGTCTACTAATAGCTATAGAGACGCCTAGTGCCGGGTCCAATTAAATTTCAACAACCTCAACTCTACATGAAAGCTAAAGAGTCCGGCTGTGCTCAAACCACAGCTGCTGCGAAGGCGGGCATTTCTGTGCGCACCGCTCGTCGCATCGATAAAGGCGAGCACCGACCGCTGAGATGGGGCTGTCTGACTTCACTCAGCTCAAGGGTGTCACCATTACTGTGAAAGGTCATCCCTTCGCGCATCTGTTGTACCACTACCGCCTCGCCTTTAGCGGTTGGCAATACGTACAGGTTGTTCAAGGCGGAGAGAGCTTTGTCGGTTTGTCCAATGGCTTGCAAAATGCTCTGGCTGCTTGTGACGGTGCTCCTCAGACTCATCGCACCGATAGTCTCAGTGCCGCTTATCGCAATACGGGTGGGCGCAACCCCAAGCTCACCCGGATGTATGAAGAGGTTTGTGCTCACTATCGCTTGCAACCGACGCGCAACAACCTCGGAGTCGCCCATGAGAATGGTTCGATAGAGGCATCTCATGGTCATTTCAAGCGTCGCTTGTGCCAAGCTCTCTACCGTCGGGGCAGCTTTGAGTTTGCCTCCGTTGCGGCTTATCAAGCTTTCATCGAGCAGGTCATCGCCACGCTCAATGCCAAGCAGGCTCAGAAGTTCGCTGAAGAACAACCTTTTCTCCAACCCTTGCCTCGCTACCGCTACCCAGACTACGAAGTCCTCAGCGCTCGGGTCAGTTGCCACAGCACCCTCAGCGTTCGCTGCATCCTCTACACGGTGCCTTCGCGCTTGGTCGGGCAGCGCCTCACCTTGCATCTCTACCATGACCGTCTCCTCGGCTTCATCGGCACGACTCCAGTGCTGGAGTTACCCCGAGTCCATGTGGCGGGTCACGAGAAGATCCGCCGAGCCCGCTGCGTCAACTATCGTCATGTGATTGATAGTCTCCGTCGTAAGCCCAGAGCCTTCTTGTACTGTCAGTGGCAGCAGGAGTTGTTGCCCAATGACGAGTGGCGAACCCTGTGGCAGCAGCTCAAAGAAACCTTTGAACCGGATCAGGCGGCTCGTCTAATCGTTGAAGCCCTTTATCTGGCTGCCACTCATGACAAAGAAGCGGCAGTCGCCGCCTTTGTCCAAGCTCAACTCCGGGAAGGACAGCTGAGTTTGGCGAATTTACAGCAACAGTTTCAAACCCTACTAGACTCTCCTATGCTCTCCTCGGTTCAGTCCGTCCAACACTGCCTATCCTCCTATGACCAACTCCTCTCCTCTGCCCCAACCGACCTCTTACCAGAGCCTGAACCTAATGCTCAAACGCCTCAAGCTGAGCCACTTCCTCGCCGAGTGGCCAGCCATAGAACAGAGGGCAACTCAAAAGCACTGGTCCTATGCTCAGTTCCTCCTGGCCCTAGCCGAGGGCGAAGCCAACCGCCGCGACCAAGCTCGGATCACTCGCGCGCTGAGCGAGGCGCACTTGCCTTACGGAAAGTCCTGGACCAACTTTGAGTTTGCCCATCTACCCAGCCTCAAGCCTACTGTGTTGATGCCCTTCATCGAGGACAGCACTTGGCTGAATCGGGCTGAGAATCTGCTGTTGTTTGGACCTTCTGGTGTCGAAAAGACCCATCTCAGTGCATCGGTCGGCCAAGCGATGGTCTCTTTCGGCAAACGGGTCAAGTTTCTCCCGGCTTCCACCCTCGTGCAACAGTTGCAGCAGGCCAAGTTGCAACTCCAACTAGCGACTGTGCTCAGTAAGCTCGACCGCTATGAGTTACTCATTATTGATGACTTGGGCTATGTCAAAAAGACAGAAATGGAAACGTCAGTGTTGTTTGAACTCATTGCCCACCGCTATGAGCGTAGGAGCTTGCTGATTACGGCCAATCAGCCCTTCAGTCAGTGGGATAGCATCTTCTCTGATTCCATGATGACGGTCGCTGCCATTGATCGCTTGGTGCATCACGCGACAATTATCGAATTGCAAGCAGAGAGTTTCCGCAAGCAGGCTGCTTTAGCCCGTTCTCAGTCTCCTAAAATCTGACTGTAGTTGTCATTTCTCTCGTCTCGCGATCTACTTCTGTTTTCTTATCTTGATCTGCTTCCTTGTTTGGGAGAAATTTCATTCAAAAAGGGCCTATGTAGTTGACATCTAACAGACACCTTTGATCTCGGTAAAGTCGGATAAGCCCATCATCCCTGGCTCATGCCGTAACTCAAACATTACCTCTGGTGCGGGTCCGTGCAGGGCTTTCCAGGTTTGCACTCGTCTCTGTAGGGTTCGCAACACCTGAGGATATTCGCCCGGATAGGTGTCCTGCAAATACTCGAACAAGGTCATGGGTTTGAGTCGCGGTTCTCGCCTGAGCATTGGCTCGAGTTCCCGTTCCCACACACCGGCTAAGGGGTCTCGCGTCTGAGATGATTCACGCACACTACCGCGATTAGGACGATGGGTGCCGGCATCAATGCGTTGCCCAGTTCGGGGTGAGATCTCGGCAATAGAAGCAACCTCGGCTTGGCTCAAGCCGAGGTTGCGAGCGTTCATATAAGCTCTTTTTTGGTATAAGTGAATTGCTTTTGTCGGCACTAGTCTGTCTCGCTTGAGAGGGCTAGTGCCTTTTTTATCGAAAGACGGGTCACCGAGTCGTGAGGTTGTCGTGACCTCGTCTATATCAGTGTCGTCTAATATGGGACCAAGGAATTAAGTAAAACTTATCAATTAACGACAGAATCAGGGTTACAGCTCTTTTGAAAGGGAAGCGATTGATAAGCTGGGATTAACTCTGTCTTCTCATTTGGATGTAACAACGGCGTAGCAATGCTTTGCGCCTTCTACCTGAAGAAAATAGAATTAATTCAGGTAAAAACGAGGTGGGTGGAATGAAGGTAGACGGCCACGGCCAAGCCAAGGTATTAACCCCCGGCGAAATTGCAAAATTGTTTGAGGCACTGGAAGGCGATCGCGCCCTCTTTGGCATCTGCCTCTATAGAACCCATTTGAGATCTCAAGGAGAGGCTGCAAGCCGCTTGAGCACTAGCCTGACACAGCAGAGGTTAATCTTATGTTGCATGAGACAGAGTTCGCTCAAAGCTCTTTACTAGACTTTTACAACGCTCCATCCAAGCATTGGAGCGTTCTATCACCCATCGAGCCACCGCAGGCACTTCGCCACTGAATGCACGTGCCAGTAGACAGTTGAGTAGGGAGGCAAGTATGAAGGCAAGTCTTCCCAGTTACAACCGTTTTCAAGAACTAAAACTACAACCACAGCGTACTATTTCCCTGATGTTGAAAGGGTAATACCAATCATCATGGTGCTTTGATTGGGGATGAGATTCCTTAGCGTACGATTTTTTACAAATTCTCGCGTGACCCCTAGTTGTACTCTCCAGGAAGATCAGTTTTTCTAACAGTAACGCTGCCAACTTTCTTACCTGACATTCTCAATAATTCATCACCTGAAAATTCAAAACCAAGCTTTAGTGCTATTCGCGCAATATCATCTGCGGTTGATGCTGCGAGCACCTCGCTTTTAAGTTCAGGGTCAGACTGCATCTTCTTTAAAAATGCTTCGATTTGCTCAAAAGCCATATTTAAAATTTGATCCTCGCTAGCTACTCGTAATATAAAGAAAAACAGCAGTATATTCTTTAAGACTAGCAGCACAAGGGTATCAAGATTCGGGGGAAAGATGATTATCGCGCCACCCTCAGAAACCTGATATTCTCCCATTCGTAATTTTGGTACTGGTCATTGGTTCCTTTGCCCTGGCATGGGTTGACGAGGATGCCGTCTAACCCTGCGTTGGAACGGCGGAATAAGGGCGATTGGCTATGATGCGAAAATTGATTGCCGCCGTTCAACTACAACGTTATCCCACAAAGCCCATGCCCAACTCGGAAGCCGTCAAATTGCAGATCCGCTCGGCGTTCGCGAGCGTCGAGTTCCCGGGCGATTGGTGCCTACGCGGCAGCAACGAAGGTGACGAGCCATTCCTGCTTGAGCAGGAGTTCAAAGGCAAGACCGATTGGCAAGCGCTCGACCCAGCTTTCATTGATCGCGCGCCGGACGGATATGGGTCTGCCCTCAGCTTCTTCTCAGACGAAGCTTTTCGGTTCTATCTGCCGGCGTACCTGATCACGGATATTGACGGCAAGCTGGACATGCACGACCCCGTTTTCCACCTGACCCACGGCCTGACGGACGAGACAAGAGGCAACCGCGTTAACCCGCGCCGTTACGGAGAACGGACGTGGTTCGACGAGCAGGGACACAGGTTCGCAGTGTTCGATCGTGAACAGGCGCGCGCGATCGTGAGCTATTTGGAGCTGAAGCGCGAGACCGACGAGTTTCAACGCGACGAGATTGATCAGGCGATCGCAAATTACTGGTCGGGGCGCGCGGAAGCCAGTGCGGGATAACCACGCACTGCAACGGACCGGGCGGGCGGAACGGTCCCTGTTGCAATAACCATCGAGGAGCCGCTTTAGTCTAAAGACCAAGAATGAGGTTGGTGAGATGAAGGTAGATGGACATGGCCAAGCCAAAGTTTTAACATCCGACGAAATTGCAAAATTGTTTGAGGCATTGGAAGGCGATCGCGATCGTGCCCTCTTTGGCATCTGTCTCTACACAGGGTGCCGCATCAGTGAAGCCTGCTCGATGCTTACCACAGATGCTTATGATGCAGCTGGGGTCAGAATGAAGATTAATCTGCGTAAGGCCAACACTAAGGGAAAGCAGGAGACGCGCCAGATTCCGGTCAATTCGGTTCTAAAAGGATACCTGGAAACATATCGGGCGGGAGTGGGCAAGCAATATCTCTTTCCGGGACGGCACGGGCGCGGACACATCAACCCGAAGTCAGCCGATGAAATTCTCAGGGAGACGTGCGATCGCTTGGGGCTGATGGGAGTTAGTACGCACAGCTTTAGACGAACTGCTCTGACCCAAATGAGCAGTGCAGGGATACCGCTGCGGGTGATTCAGGAGATATCAGGGCATCGTAGTTTGCAGGCACTTCAACGGTATTTGGAGGTTTCTGAGCTGCAATTGGAAGGGGCGATCGCGGCTTTAAGTTTTTGAAGTATCGACGCTTAGTGAATCAGTAAATCTCTTAGACTGAATCTAATAAGTTTCGAAGTCGTGTCTCCATGCCAGCACCGTAGATTCCGTCTAATCCCATTTCTGGGATCTTAGGCAGAATAAAAGGCGAAACCAGAGCGAAGAAACGCTGAAGAATTCAGGCTAATTCTCAAAATTAGGGGTGTTATACGGAAAATTTTTCGGACTAATGTCCGACTTGGGAGACTAGCCCGAAGAAACTTGCAGGTCACCATGGAAGCCGAGGTCACGTTAATTCCGTTCTCCAGCACTGAGGTCACGCTACTAAGAGGTTGGCTAGTGGCTCCTCATGTCGCTGCCTGGTATGCTGACCCTGAAGACCATGTTGAGTGGGCAGCCAATCCGCCACCTGGCGGTGATCGGGCACTGATCGTAGTTGGAGGTCAGACAGTTGGCTACGTTCGATGGCAGACTGTGTCGCGTGAAATTTTGGATTCAGTGGGTCTTCACGAAATTCCTGCAGGATCGGTTGACGTAGATATTCTCATTGGTGAGCTGGAGTTTGTTGGTCGTGGGATCGGACCGAAAGCACTCCTGATATTGTTGTCGCAGCTTCGCCAGAGGCGAGATGTCCCGTTGGTTGGTCTAACTACAAGGGTGCAGAATCTGTCCGCACAGCGCGCCTTCACCAAAGTTGGCTTTCGCGTTCTGCGGGAATACAGCCCTCCTGGATATGGCCGTTGTTATCTTATGGTCTACAGTTTCAGTGAAGATGCCTGACACTGCGGTGGTGCGGACGGAACGGTGATTATTGGTGGGCTTTCGAGGTGATCTGCTGCCGCACAACTTCACTGTTAGACCGGTACATTTTCCACGAAGTACCCAATCAGGTGATTTAGACAGGCAAAACGATGCTTGATAATCGAGTTTTATGGCAGAGCTAAGGAGAGTTTACCTTGGCAACCGAAAAATACGAAGACGTGCTTCGCTTTTGGTTTCCAGTCCAGCCAAAGACCGATCAGCCAGCAATGGTTCGGCAGTGGGAATGGTGGTTTCGCGGCGGGGGGAACGCTGAAATAATCGAGCATTTTTCACCCCTGTTAGAACAAGCCATACGGGGTGAACTAGATGCTTGGTCTCGTCAACCCCAATCGCGGCTGGCGCTAATTCTCGTCCTTGACCAGTTCTCACGCTCCATCTATCAGGACACAGCACTAGCATTTGCGCAGGACTCGAAGGCTTGCATGCTGACGCTCGAAGGCATCAACGCCGGACACTACGCGTCTCTGAAAACCCCTTGGGAGAGGACTTTTTTCTTCCTACCGCTGGGGCATTCTGAGAACCTTACAAACTTAGAACTGGCCATTGAACTTGCAGACGACCTTGTGCAGGAATCACCGCAGGAGTATCGCGCCTTACTAGAGTTCTCCGCAGCACAAGCCCGCCGACATCGAGATATACTGACTCGCTTCGGTCGTCATCCTCATCGCAATAAAGCTCTAGGACGCCAATCAACCCCGGAAGAACTGGAGTATCTGGCAAGTGGGCAGCTTGTCCATACGCGCTCAATGCCGTCCCACCTATCGCAATCTCTTTCTGAGACTCGAGCGAACTAAACCCTGTTTTTCATCTTTACGATTCCAGTTCAACAACGTCCATGCACACCAACCGTCGAGAGTGGATTGGTTATGACTCACAAATTATGTGCGGTATGTGATGAGCAACGTTAGACTGCGTGCCTGAGCTTGTTGGAGGTTGATATGACGCTTCCCTTCGCTGGGTTAAGTTTTCCCGAGATGTATGAGCAGGCGCTCGTGGGCCCTCTGTTTCGTCCTTGGGCTGAACGCCTCCTCGACGACGTAGAGCTTACCGCCGGAGACTGCGTTCTGGATGTGGCTTGTGGAACCGGCATCCTCGCGCGGCTAGCGAAGGAACGCTTGGGCGAGAGCGCCAGGGTAGCCGGTGTTGACTTAAATCCGGCAATGCTCGCAGTCGCACGTCAAGTGGCCCCAGGTGTCGATTGGCGCGAAGGCGATGTTGCTGCCCTACCACTGCACGACCGCGAGCAGTTTGACGTCGTCGTCTGTCAGCAAGGAATTCAATTCTTCTCGAACCAGACTGCTGCGGCACGGCAGATGCGAGGCGCACTGGCGGCGGGCGGCAGATTAGCCGTAAGTGCTTGGCGAGCGGACGAGGAACTCCCGCTGTTGCGGGAACTCCGTCATGTCGTGGAACGCTACCTCGGGCCTATCATCGACCGCCGCCACAGTTTTGGAGAGACTGCCCCGCTCAAGGCCCTGCTCCGAGAAGTCGGCTTTCACGACGTTCAATCAAAGACGGTCTCACGTACTATCCGTTTCGATGACGGGACTGTCTGGGTGCACATGAACGCGATCGCCCTGGTCGGCATGAGCGATGCAGCCAAGGCAATGGGCGAAGCGGAGCGCGAGCGAGTGATGGCGGCGATCGCTCGCGACAGCGTCGAAGTGGCGCGGCCATACACCGATGAAGCAGGGCTTGCCTTTGAGCTTAGGGCGAACGTGGCAACAGCCCGGGGTTGAGAGGTTGAATGAATCGCAGGTTCACAGATGATAGAGACAGGGTAGAGGACTTCGTGGGTTCATTCTTGGTTGTGTGCCCGGAATGCTCCCGCCAGGCCACAGTCATTCACCGAGGGTCGGGCGCAAACTCACAGGTCAGCCTCACTTGTGTGAAGTGTGGCCACTCTCAAGAGTGGAGGTGTGCCGGCTCCGGCGTTATGTACTCCTCCACTCTTGAGCATTATGAGCCGGGGCAGGTATGAATCGGGGCGGCTGTTGACTGGTACTTCCATCTCCCGCTCTGGTTGCAGCGACCGTGCCGCGGTGAAATACTGTGGGCATACAATGTTGAGCATCTGAATTTCATAGAGAGCTACGTGAGCGCGGGCCTGCGCCAGAGGAGTAGAGACGAAGAGTATGGCTGGAGCAATCAGAGCTTGGCGAGCAGGTTGCCGACGTGGATGAAGAGTGCCAAGAACCGAGCAGAGGTCATGAAGGGCTTGGCAAAGCTAAGGGAGAGACTCGTGTGACCCACCCTGCATCTAACATCACCCGACGCTCCTCTCACGTCACCTGCCATGCGGGGCCAGAGCGCCCTTCCGCCTTCTATGCCCGCTACCGACTTCCCCTCCCTCATCCGCTGCGCTCTCAAAATTTAGTTTTAGCGGATAATGATACTGAGTTTCCACTAGGACTAAATTGGACACATTCTCTAGATGAGCCTAGGGGCATGAAAAGGCGCGATCAAAATACAGCGATCCCACCTCTTGATTTCTCGGTTTTCGAGGAGGTGTTATATGTTTCTTACAAACATTGCCGAAAACGAACAATGGCGTGCTTCTTGTAATACGTTTCAAGCGCTTGAGTCCTCAAGCGATCGCACCTCAAACAATGCCGAATTGACTCATTTTCGGTAATGTTTGCTAAGATATTTTCGCTATGGCTCACAGCGATCGCCCTCTTCGTCCCTTCAACATTAAAGGTGTCAAACAAGCGGCTCGGAAGCAAAGAGAAAACTGTTACTGGTGAGGTCGCTGGCTTGCACGCCTACTATAATTGCTAGCTCTCTACCTAAGGCGTTCACAGAAGTATCTGCACCTTGCTGGCGAATACTTAGGCTGCTAATTCCCATCACTCCGGGCAGTCCAGTGATCGCAAGTACATCTATCCCTACCTGAAAGTCCGCAACGGTGCTGGCTGCTCTGGGTAGAAGCTGGTCTGCAATCCAAAAGCGATCGCTGCCTTCCCCACCATTCAGTAGCGCCCCACCCGCCCCACTGTACAAAATATCGTCACCATCCCCACCGTAAAACTGGTCATAAGCTGGAGCTAAGGTGCTTCGGCCTTCTGTCTGGCCAAACTGAACGAAGTGCTCAAACCCACTCAGGAACATTCCTGCTGAGACGGCAGCTGCGACATCAGGATTCTGAGCAAGGTAAGCATTTTCCTTGTATAGCTCACTCGGAGCACGGCCTTCCTTTTGGCCAAAGTGGATGAAGTGCTCAAACCCACTCAAGAATACTCCTGCTGAGACAGCAGAAGCGACATCCGAGTTTTGGGAGAGGTAGAAGCGTTCGTTAAAAAGTAAGTTATCGTCTCGACCTTCCTTTTGGCCAAAGTGGATGAAGTGTTCAAAGCCGCTCCGAAACACTCCACCTGCAACCGCAGCGGCAACATCTAGATTTTGGGAGAGGTAGAGGCTATTGCTAAATGCTGCACTCGGATCACGTCCTTCAAATTGACCAAACTGAGTGAAGTGCTCGAAGCCGCTGCGAAACACTCCGCCTGCAACCGCAGCAGCAACATCCGAGTTTTGAGCGAGATAGAAGCTTTCGTTGTACAAAGCGCTGGGGTTGCGTCCCTCAAACTGGCCAAACTGAGTGAAGTGGTCAAGCCCACTCTGAAAGACTCCTTCTGCAACCGCAGCGGCAACATCAGGATTGTGGAAAAGGTAGTAACCCTCATCCAATATTTGAGAGTGAGTGTTGTTGGAGTTCGTTAGTTCAATTTGAGGAGGATGGGTGTTGCTTAGAAAACGAACTCGATCAGCGGAGGTGAAGACACTGAGAAGATTATCCTCACCAATGAGCGTATCGTCTCCAGCATCTCCTTCTAAGCGATCGCTACCCCCGCGCCCTCTAAGTTCATCATTGCCTGCTAGGCCTAGTATGTGGTCAGCTTGATTCGTCCCACTGAGGCGATCGCCCGCAGTGGTTCCCCAGATCGTGTTTACCTCATTCAGATCCAATACTGAAAGCTCAACGCCATTGATACCATTGTCAGCAGAAATGTAAAGCTTGCCGTTTTCAAAACCGAGAATGACTGGGTCATAGTAATCACTTACACCAGAGTTTAAAACTGTAACTAACTCTGGTGTGTTCGCCTGAGGGTTAATGCGCCACAAGTTAAGGCTACCGCTGATAGTGTGACCAGTGAAGTACAGCGCACCATTGACGTTCATCAGCTTCAATCCAGAAGAAGAAATGTCCGGTGGGATTTGAGTGCTGAAGACTGGGTTGCCTGTGGTTGAGTCAATCTTCCACAATTCAGAACCAACGTTAGTAAAAACGCGGAAGTAGAGTGTGCCGTTGATATTCGTCAAATTGTCAGGATTGACCCAGCCACTCGTTTGTGTGAATTCGTTAACTAGAATCAAATTACCTGTCGAGGGGTCAACCTTCCACTGCTCATAACCATCAAGAGTGCGAACACTGAAGTAGAGCGTGTTGTTGATATTCGTCAAATTTGAATGTCGGTCATTGCTCGATACGGCATTAGTAACTTGCACAGCGGTACCTGTAGCAGCATCAACTTTCCACAGTTCAGCGCCCCGACCGTCATTGAAGGCACTAAAGTAGAGCGTACCGTTGACATTGGTTAAATTATCAGGATTAGAACTCTCCCCACCTAGGGCGATATCAATGACTAGCACCGGCTTGCCTGTAGCAGGGTTAACCTTCCACAGTTCCCTACCATTTTCGTTAGCGTAAGCACTGAAGTACAGCGTACCACCAACATCCGTAAGGTATTCTGGATGTGAACCGACACTCCCCAGTTCGAGTTCAAGTTGGACGGGATTGCCTGTAGCTGGGTCCACCTTCCACAGTTCTCTACCATCAGCAGTGAAAGCACTGAAGTAGAGCGTGCTGTTGACACTGATTAAGTTGTAAGGATCAGAAGAATGAACTTCCGGAGCAATATCAGCAACCAGCACAGGATTACCTGTGGCTGGATCTACCTTCCATAGTTCCCTACCATAGCTGGCAGTCTCAGCACTGAAGTAGAGCGTGCCGTTGACATTCGTTAAGCTCCTAGGATTGGAAGAACCAACCTCTGGTTCAATATCAGCAACTAGGACTGGGTTGCCTGTAGCTGGGTTAATTCTCCACAGTTCCCTACCATAGCTGTTGGTCTCGGCACTGAAGTAGATCGCGCCGTTGACATTGACTAAATTGTCAGGAGAGGAACTGGAATCGTGAGTATTAATATTTACGGAAGATAGACTCCCGGTGGCTAGGTCAATCTTCCATAATTCTCTGCCACTACTGCTAGTGTAAGCACTCAGGTAGAGCGTTCCATTGATATTTGTTAAATTACCGGGATCCGACCAGCCAATACCTGGTTGGATCTCAAGCTGCGCTAGAGTGCCCGTAGCGGAGTCAAATTTCCACAGTTCGCGACCACTACTACTATTAAAGGCGCTGAAGTAGAGCGTACCGTTGATGTTTGTTAGAGCGGTCGGGTAGGCACTGCTGCTGCCCAATGAAATATCCCTGAGTTGGACTGGATTGTCTGTAGTGGGGTCAAGCTTCCACAGCTCATAACCACTACTAATGCTGAAAGCGCTGAAGTAGAGCGTACCGTTGACGTTCGCTAGACTGTTCGCAGAAAAGCCGCTGCCCAATGAAATATCGCTGACCTGGACTGGATTGCCTGTGGCTGGGTCAATCTTCCATAGTTTAGAACCATTACTGAAGTAGAGCGTACCATCAACATCCGTCAAGTTTTCGGGATTGTAAACGCCATTGCTTGGCCCAATATCGAGTTTTACTGGGTTGCCCGTGCTAGGGTCGATCTTCCATAGTTCTCTACCACTGTTAGCAGCCAAGACACTAAAGTAAAGCGTACCGTTGACATTTGTGAGGTTTTTTGGAAAGGAGCTGCCGCTGCCTAATACGATATCGCTGACTTGGACTGGGTTGCCTGTAGCTGGGTCGATCCTCCACAGTTCATAACCATTGTCGATAGTGGCGGCACTGAAGTAGAGCGTGCCGTTCACATTCGTCAAATTCTCAGGGTGTGCCCATCCACGGCCTGGTTGAATTTCAAGTTGCACCGGCTTGCCCGTGCTGGGGTCAATCTTCCACAGTTCGTAACCGTTGTCAGTAGTTAGGGCACTAAAGTAGAGCGTGCCGTTCATGTTCACTAGATACTTTGGGTGGGAACCGCCATTGCCTGGTTCAATGTCAAGCAGCACTGGGTTGCCTGTGGTGGGGTCGATCTTCCACAGTTCAGCGCTGCCATTATGGATAGTATTTGCACTGAAATAGAGCGTGCCATTCACATTCACTAAACTCTGAGGATCGGAACCACCACTGCCTGGTACGATATCAGCGGCGACTATAGGGAGCCCTGTAGTCGGATCAAGCTTCCACAGTTCCCTGCCATCAACAAACTGGGCAACAAAATACAACGTGCCATTGACATCGGTAAAATCAGCGGGATCAGAGCCAAATGTGTCTGTGTTGATGTTGTACTGAACTAGGTCATAGCTTAAAGTCGCAGCATACTGCTCAAGCACTGTAGGTTCAAATGCTAAATCAGCGACCCTCGGTGCTGTCATAGCGCCCAAGTCCCAGTTCCCGCCCTGAGCCGCACTACCCGTTATCACTGCTGAAGCAACTACATTCGCACCCGTTAGGTGATGTAGCCGATTGAGCAAGTCCCAGCCTCTATGTCCCTGAGCTACTTTACATCCATAAATCAGTAACTCTGCTGTCTCTGTCAGCGCCTTTGCCCAAGCTTGAATTTGTCCAGAATAGTAACTCAGCGTTTCCCAGCTCAGCTCAGTAGCACCTAACTGTATCCGTCCAGATGCTCCATGAGACACGATATGTACAGCCGTTAAATCAGAGCACTGGGACAAGGTCTCACTGATTTGCTCAATTCCATCTCGTGCTGCATCCAGCACAACGACCTCAACAGGCGATCGCACTCCAGCCACCAAGTCCAGGTAATCTGTCACTGCCGAGTCAATAAAGACAATCTCACGGGTCACCCTAGTTGGAGTACTGAGGTAGTGAGAAGTAAATTGAGACTGGTGCAAAGTAGGAGACATAAGTGATTCTCACACTGATAAAAAGAGAATTAGCAGTTCTCAAAGACGAGTTTTCTGACCAAAGCTGTCTCCTACCCTTGACCTGACCACGGTTAGGCAGTCTCGGGTTTTCAAAGAGACTTTGCACACTGTTGTTACTATTGTTACGTGGCTCTACTTTAAGCTTCGATTGTAAAAATCAGCAACCTTGTCAACGTAAATCTTTGGATTGGTGTTGTAACTCTCAGGATGTGTTTTCGCCTGGGTTTCCCAATATTCAGCTAAAGGATACGCTGCTTTGAGTTGGCGAGCATTGTCTACAGGTGTGTAAGGATCGATCGCGCTGTGAATAATCAAAACTGGTCGAGGAGAAATGCGACCTATTTCCTGCACAGGCTTAGAAGAGATCGGGTCATGACCAGTCCACAAATGTCCAAACAGCATAGTAGAAGGTAAAAAGATCTCAGGTAGGCCCGAAGCTGAGTGCCAATGTTGCTGAATCACTGGATAAACCTCGGCGTAGCCACTATCAGTGACGACGGCTCCAATATCAGGGTCATTGGCGGCGGCTCCAATGACAGCAGCAGACCCCATTGAAACTCCTAAGACTCCAATCTTTTGGGGCTTAAAACCCTTTGTCTTGAGCCAATCTGCGGCGGCAATCACATCCCGCCTTTCGGTAATGCCAAAAGTAAAGCGAGACGGAGTACTCTGCCCATGTCCTCGCAAATCGATCATGAGAATGGAGAAGCCTTTTTGATTCATCGCTGAACCAAATTCCGGAAACTTTCCAGCCAACTCAAGAGTACGACTGGAATTCAAGCCATGCACTAAAATCAATACCTTGTCAGTCGTTTTGGCAGGAATGAACCAGCCCTTGATTTCTAAATTGTCGGATGTCCGAAATTCAACTTCTTGAGGCGGAACCACAAAAACTGATGCTTGAAGCGGGTCAAAGCTCTGTTTTGGGGTGGAAAGCGTATGTCCTGCATAGGCAGAGATGCCCAAATACCCAACCACCAACAGGGCTGAAATACCAGCAGCTAACTTGAGGGCAAGATAATTTGGAGGCTTACGATTGATTGAATCAGAACCTGTTGCTTTCATTCCCACTGAAGCCTCCTGAAAGGATAACGACCCAAACAAGTGGCAGCAAATGACTCCGATCGCCCCGTCAATTTCTTTCCAGCATCCGCTGAATTGGCTGATTAGTCTGCTTTCACTCTCATAGACCAGTTTAGGATTAAAGCTCTGGCTGACAAGTACAGCAACAGCCCATTACAAAGATGCCAAAGAAAATGGGTGCCGGTTGAGAAGTAGGGACAAACTGCTTGATCCAGTGTACGAAATGAAAGGGCTAGTAGAAATACCCCTGATGCCGCGAGTAGAAACAATGGCTCCTGCTTCAGTTGTTGATAGTAGTACAGTCCCAATCCCCGCAACACTAGAAAGGCCGGAACATACGACAGAGAACCATTGAAGAGATAAGTAACTGTTCACTGAAGTTGCTGGCAAAGAAAAATCCAGCGATTGATGCTCCGGTATAGTCAGATTTCATCCTGACGCCCTAACAGCTGTACAGCCATAAAAACCAAAGCTGGAAGGCAGAATAAGGCATCACCCCTGATAAATTGGCTCACTGTGTCGCCAAGGTATGAAATAGGGAACTACCAATTTCAGTACTGGTGGCTAACGTGATCAAAATCCAAATACCCGGAGGCACTTTTGGTTGTCGTTGAGCCAATTGCCAAATTACCCCGGCTGCCGTGAGAAATGCAAGCTTAGGTTTGCCGATAAACATTGCCATTTTGAGGCATTCTCGGCAATGTTTCTTGTGCAGATCAAGCAAAGTAGTGATCGCGTATTGTTTATCCGCATTGACTTGCCCTCTAAGGAGGCCTTAACGAGTCTTAGAAGGCCAATCATATTAGATATCCGATGGCTCGTCATTGAGTAGCTGCTGAATCAGTTGCTGTCGCTCTTCCTGACTTAGCCCTTTTGCCATCATTGTCATCTCGCTCAAGCTGAATGCTGCCTGAGCCATAGAATGCACATCTTCTAAATCTCGCAGGAGCACCTCATCGATCGCAGCCTGAATCGGACGTATTTTGTCTTCATGTGTGCTGCGATCGTACATTCGCTTTAACGTTTCTAGCGAGTGACCCATCATATAAGCTAGCGATTCTAGTTGACGGTCACTTAAACCTTTTTGAAAGGCCCAAGTAGCCCATATGTATCTCAGGGTATGTGGAGTGGGACGTTTTGGTGTTTTCATTAAGCGATGAGCAAGAGTACTAAAGCTTCTAGCCAAATTGGAGTCACAAAATTTATTTCCTGCTCTTGGCTTCACCCACCAGTAGCCCCAGATATACTGCTCCCCGACCTCGTCTTCTAGGGGTTGATGATGATCTTTTGGGTCGAAATCCATACGACCAGCAGTTATCAATAACATTCTCTTGCCTAGAAACTCCCTTTGCCAACCTCGATAAACTTCAGCTTTGACACTTTTTGTTTGCATCCACTCCCCAAAAAGCCAGCGATCCATGTAGTCATAAAAGGTGAGGTTGTCGGAAAACAAGCGATTGGGAATTATAAAAGTTTGTCTGCCGTAGAACCCATCCGTCTTGTAATCGTTAAAGTCAATAACATAAACACCCTCTGGATAATTCTTGCCTGCATGTTTATAAACGCGGGACAAGCAATTGTCTGCCAATTGGCCATTGCGGTTCTTCTTACGGTGCTTAAACTCAATGGGTGGTAAATACAATCCGTGAACCGGAACTTCCTCAGGCTTTTTTATGGGACAACTCAAAGCAATTCTAGTCTCTCGATAGTCTTCCTGCCGCCTAGGTGGAAAGGTCGTCAACAGGTACCAAAACAGAAAGATAAAGGTAGACTTTGCAATACTAGTTCGAGCTCGAATTTGCTTCCTACTATTATGGGGTCGTGCCTCAAGCCTGAGAGGTTCTGTGACCTCCTTATACAATGTCTCTAAAGCAGTTTCACCTAGGACTGGATCTGGCCACTTATCTTCTTGCTTAACAACTGACTTTTTTGTTCTCCGCCACTGCTCACGTAACACCTCTGTCGCTGAGCATTGATCCTGAAGGTGGGTAATCATAGGGATTTGGTAAAAATCCTGCCTACGGCTCACCAACGTGCGGTACTGAAACTTGGCGATCGCAAGCAAGGCAGATTCTTTGCCTGCCCAGGTATGAGGGCTAAAGGAACCGCAGAACTCGTTAATGTATTGTTGATAGGCCATGACCCAATCATCAGTTTGATCAATACCTTCCTGCCAAAGTTTTCGAGTTTCTCTGCGAGACAAATCTTCTAAGTCTTCCTCGCTTACTTTAGGAAGTAGTAAATCAAAATTTAATTGCTCCTCAGGAATGCCAGGCTGATACACATTCTTAAAAAATCCGAGGAATAATCGGCTTTGTTCGAGATAAATATCAATGGAGCTTGCTTCCAAAGTCTTAACTAAATTTCTCGGACGGCAATATCCTGAATAAAAAGTTCGGAAGGCTGCTTCATTTTGTTGCTGGGTGGCTGTTAGCTCCTCTGGTCGCAAGCCATATTGAGGATAGCGTCCTCGTCTCTCCGTCAACCTCATCTCAGCAATACCACCTCGACCTTGGTGCATTCGAGGAGCACATTTCTGCTCCCAGTCATCACTACCTGAACCAGGATAGAAACCTTCTGCTTGAGTCCACTTCAAGCAACCTTTGACTGCTGCACCATAAGTGTTTCGGCTGGCTTGTGGAGGATTAAGTAAATCGTATCCTCGATACAAAGCGTCTTCAATTTCCATCAAGCGATCGCTTGATAAATTACGGAAGAAATCCCAGGCTCGTTGTGTATCATGCTTCGTCATTTTTCCTTGGGAACCTTGACGCTTAAATCCCATACCAGTTGCAACAAACCTGAGAAAACCTGTATTAAGGTGGTTAAATAGATACTTCCATTGTTCTGGCGAATGAACTGCTTGCAAAGATTCCTTGTAAAGTTCAATGACCTTGAATACACTTAATTTCTTGCTCATGATTGATTACTCGGAAAAAGTTGTAGGATGTGCAGAATTAGCTTTTGTTTAGAAGCCAAGTAGTTTCAGAGAGGGGGGTTAACTTACATTGCTATTAGAAGCAAAATTTATAATTTAACCCCATATTAGTAACGCAAAGGCGTGACTAGGAATACTCAAACCTTGCTAGAGGAAAATCCTTCAATCTATTGTTTTCAGGGCTTGTGAAGCTCTTGTTTACTTGAAACTCTAATAAATAATTTTGGGCTTTTTTCAAAATTAGAGGACTTAAATAAATCCTGAAGCCACTGCAAGTCGAACTTATTTCTGGTCCGAAGTTTCTGTCTTTCATATCCTTTTAGCCTATTTCAAGAAGATAAGGTCTTAATGCTTAGCTAAATACCTATGGGACAATGATTTGAATTGTTTTTCGACCAATTCTTTCAATTAGTTCACTACGAGAGATACCTAGTACTTGGCTAATTTCATCGAGTCCCTGAACTCCAGTAGGTGTGATGCTAATCGAGACAGTTCGCTTGAGTTCGTCATAAAGTTCTGGCTGTCCACGACGAGACTTAATACCTTTGCAAGCAGACTTTCGTTGATGAGGAAGCCGAGACCTTTTTTTAGATCTGAGCTTGGTTGATTTGAAAGGGCGGGAACCAGGCATATTACTTCTTGATCAGGTGTTCACAAAAATGTACAAAAAAGCCGAGGGGACTATGCAGTTTGACAATGCACAGCCCCCTCGGCGGGTAAGCTCAATAAATTTTCGGAGGTAGAGCTATGAAGCTCTACTGAAAGGCCAGCCTATTGGCTCCTAGCTCTAATATACCCCCAAGCTATTCCTACCTAACAAGGGTAATTGAAAGGTCACTACAAAAAGGGAAATTAGCCCCTTATCCTATAAAGGTAAGGGATCAAGTTAGTTTGCTTAGACTATAAAAATTCGCTAGGTCTAAAATTTGCCTCTGCTAATCAATGAATTTACATTGTTTCAAGTTTTAAGCTAGTTCTGTGGTTGCTTCTCGTTGCAGTGACCCTTCAATTACCTCAGTGACGAGCGTAGCCGTATCCTCTATATAGCTCAGTTAGTTCGTTAGATGGCAAGGTCAGTAACAGTGCCGTCAAGATTTTTAATTGAGCCTGCTGACTCAACTGGTGCCAGAGTCGCTGCCATTGTCGAGGAGTAACCCAGCCTAGAAACACCTCTCCAATAGTGGTAAGAAGTTGCGGCGTATCCTGGCAAGCTTGAATAGCTTCTTCCATAATCACTGCAATCTCATTAGGTTGTGCTTCGAATTTTTTACTACCTTTGCTATTGAAGACTTCTAATAGCGTTTGTAGTAATTTCCAGTAGCGGCTGATGTATTGCTGTGAGTAATCCGTTAAAGCTGCTATTGCGCTTTGAGTCACCTTTTTTCCGTCGGCCTGAAGTTGTTGGACTGCTTGCTCAATCGCAAGAGTGAAAGTCTCGAATTTGTTAGCAGCCTCCAAGGTGATCGCAGAGGCTTTAGTCAGTTCTACATTGGTTAACTGCAAATCGAAGTCACTTAAGATAATTACCTGCAACATTTCATTGGATCGTCGGTGCGCTCGCAACCGCCCGATCGCTTGGTACATATCTGCTCGAATTGCCCGATCAACAAATGCTTTAAAGCCAGGGTCTTCTAAATGATGGCATCCGCTAAGAATGCCGTATTCAGCCAGCAAGTCTCCCAGGTTGCGGCAGGGAGTTCCGACTAAAATCAGCGTCGTAATTTCTTCAAAGTCATTCACGCCTCGACTATCACGCCACCAAGCTCCCATGTTTTGATTGGCAAATCGTTTAAAGTCGATTACCTGTATTTTAGAATCTTTTGTTTGATAATAGTTGAGAATTGCGGCTGTCCGTCGTTGTTGATCTTTACCCCGCTGCATACCCATCCGTCCCGTATCGGTAACCTGAAGTAAGCGCAGGTTGTCTATGAGAGGAGTGACTTGGTAGCACAGGTAAATCTCCCGGGGATCGCAACCTAGCTTCAAAGCTAGGTCTTCTCGGCTGAGGGTGGCATCGAGAAAGATGATTGCGCTAGATGCTTGGGCGATCGCCCGATGTCGGGTATCGAGGAGAGATAAAGTGAGCAATCTCTGATGGAGACGCAAGGCTCCTTGGGTTTTACCAGTCAAGACGCGCAGTAAGTCGGGCAACCACTGCTTGATCAATGTTTGCTCTGCCTGACTTGCCAGTTCCTCATCTTTGAAGGTGAACTTTTTGCGTAATGAGGGTGGCAAATCTGCTGATGCAACCCCATACTGAGTTGTAGTATCCAGGAAGGATAGGTTGGGTTGTAAAGCTTTTTCTAGGGCAGAGATACTAACCTGGTCAACATCGGGTAGCAGAGCCAAAACTTGGCTATGGTTTTGTCCGAACTTCGGCAACTTTATCTGCCCATCTAGGTAAGGTAGCAGCTCTGCTATCAGGGGTTGAACCTGTTGAAGCAGGTCAGGATAGGTAACTAGAGCTACAATAGTTTGCTCTAGATCGGCCCGAGTAATGACAATATCCCGCTTGACCTGAAAGCTTTGTCCGGGTTCATCCCAAATTGAAATAGTACTAGCGTAGTCGTACTCTAAGGGAGCAGGCAGACTATCAGGATGCGATCGCAGCTGTGGAGATGAAAGGGCAGAGTGTCGTTGGTTGAGAAACCCATAGCCCGGTCCTTCAGCATGAATGCAAGCTTCTCGCAAATGGCAAGTCCCACAGACAACTGCTGCCGTATCTGCTCCTTGTATTTGTTTGGTTCGTAAGGTGCCAATTAAACCAGTTCGAGCGCAGTTGGCGGGATGGCTAGGGACCTGTCCTAGTTTGGCCCGTCTCAGACGATCGCTACCATTGGGCGTTTTTTCGGTAATCAATCCAGCATGACGAGCCTCTAAGTCAACCCAGCCATTGGTAATACTTAATGTTTCAACGCTAGGGTTGCGGTGCTGATCAGAGATGTAGATAACCTGGTGCAAGTGGTCAGCTATCTGGCAGGGGTCAATGTTACCTGCATCAAACGATTTGCCTGATCCCGGTGGTGAGGTGTCGAGAATATAGCGATGGCCCTGATTAATTCCTTGTGCCCAGGTTGTTAATCGCTCGCCTGGTTGGTAGCTAACTACTTCACTGTCACCTAATGCCTGCCGCAATGCGCTTGCAGACCGAAGTGAGTTTTGTGGCCGCTGAAGTTTACGTTTGATCTGGGTTAACCAAGCAAAGTGAGGATGGGCGATCGCTTCAAATTGAGCTGTGGTAATCCATTGGATTTGGCTGTAATCAACTAACTCGTCAATATCTGGAGCATCTTTAGCCTTTTGTCCCCACCAAGCTACTCGAACCTCATATCCCCACTGGTATAACAACTTCCAGGTTGCTCGGTATTGACGGAGAACCTGACGGTTAAAAACAGCGCCGGCATCGGGATGGAACTCAATTACCCGAGTGTTTAATTCAGCCGAAAGAACTGAGAGGGTGTGTCGCAAGGTTTTTCGACTGCTGGCAAATTGCCCTCCAGCTGCCCCAATTGTAATAATGCCTAACCGCTGGGACAGGATGAAGGGTTTTGCTCCTACCCCTTCGACCAATGCGATCGCATTGCGTTTAATTTCGAGTGGGCGATGGACTGCTAGTGGCAATTCTCCGTTTGGCAGATGTGGGCTGGGTCCATGGGGACGACTCTTAGTGGCGCTGGTTACCCAGCAATGTCGCCAGCCATTTCTTGCGTCTCTGAACCGTTCTTGTGAGCCAACAATTTGCCCTTCTACGTTGCGGATGGGCCAAAGATACCCAGCAGCTGGAGTATTTAACCTATCTCCAGTTAGGTTGACACCTGGCAAGGTATGAGACAGGGGTGAGTCTAATTTTTGCCATTGTTCAACTGATTTAACTCCGCAAGCTTTGATTTGTTCGTCGGTTAGCCCTCGCTTTAGCAGATCCTCCCGATCTAGGTGATGCAAGCTGAGTTGGTTGAGCAACTTCCGGTATAAGGGATCGCGCTCCTCCGCAGATAAGGCGATCGCGTATTTCTGCTGTTCGTTCTGGGCAAACTGTTCCCAGAGCCGTTTTCGTTCCTGTCGCCATTGCTGATGTTCTTGGTTAGTCCATGCATGACCATCATCTTTAACCCATTTGCCCCAGAGATCATCTTTAGTTCGTCCGACGAATTTATAACCTGGAATATGGCTGCTGGTATCCGCGAAGGTCATGCAGAGCAAGACACCACTGGTCTCTCGGCACTTGCCTTTAGTGTCATCGCATAATTGACATGGATTTCCTTTTCTAGTCGGGGTGAAATTTTTTGACATAGCTAAAATCCCTCATGTGGAGTGAGTTCATGGGATAAAAGCCATGCAGCAGCATGGGTAAATTTGCCAAGGTTCTTGCACCTTTTGACAGATCACCTCTAAAATGGGCTTACATGGCTAGCTTGTTATGCAAGCAAAGCAAAACCTCCGCACCTTTTGGTGTGGTTTCGCTAGAGTTCTAACTTTCAGAGCCGCCAAGCTAATCCAGTTAGAGCTTCTTCAAATTCCAAATATTTCGGTTAATTCGAGCTTGGTTCCCCTGCTGTTTGCCTAGAACAGTGGGGGTTTCGAGTTTTTATGAGGCTTTTAGTAGTTAGCACATGTAATGCACCTCTCTTAGTTATATATGGGACGCTTGGTATCGCAATTTAGCAAGAATCACCGTTTCGCTGTAGGAAGTATATTTGATCTTGCTTTGATCTTGGAAGATCGCTATAAATTTGATAGAAAACATACTCTGTAAGAGCATGTAAATTCACAGCATTGCAGGCTTTTGACTCAAATAGTCACGAATTGCTTGTCGAGCAAGCACTGTTGGTTTAGAGTTTTCTACCTTGGCTCGGTCTCTTAGTGCTTGAATATCCTGGTCAGTTAGGCGAGTTTGAAACACAATTAGCTTTGCTGGCATAGCCTTATTAGGTCTTTGGTAATACGTCAAAGCCTACCAATCTGCCCTCTCAGATTGCAAAGGATGTACGACTAAATTGATTTGTGTAACGATTGCGTTACATTCAGGACTTACGCAGGAGCAATATTAGACTGGAGCAATGAGCTTCACTAAACTCGACTACTGCCAATACCTGATCAGTAGCCCGATCAACTACCCAGTGACAAACTTGGCTGACCATCTTGATGGCATTAGTCATGACCGCATCAACCGTTATTTGCGTGGTGAGAAGTTGACCCCTCGTCTGTTGTGGGACAACGTTCAACCACTA
>NZ_JACJOD010000050.1 GCF_014695385.1 Trichocoleus sp. FACHB-46
GCATAAGTTGCTGCGCATCCTCAATGCCATGATTCGAGCTGGAACTTCTTGGCAACCACCTCTGATAGCCAATGGAGCAACTCAGGCTTGACAATCAAGATAATCGCTTTTTTGATAGGCCTTGCTGCCTGAGTTCGTCATCAGCGATCGCTTGGGTTTGGTAGGGATAGGCTTCAGAGATGGTCATGGAGATCGCTCAATCCCCCAGTCCATTAATGTTTTATCAACAGAACTGGCTATGGTTAGAAGCCTCCATCAGGAGGGGGATGATTTCTCACCAGAACTAGCCAAAGCTCATAAACAAAGAACTTTATAAACTGTGAGCGCTGTGGCTTTTCATCAGGACTATTTAGGGGTCGAACAACCTGCCATTGGTCAACTGATTCGGGAACTCCGCCAAACCTTGAAGCTGACCCAGGAGAAGTTTGCCGCGCAACTCGGAGTCAGCTTTCCCACCATCAATCGTTGGGAAAACGGACATGCCACCCCTTCCCCCTTAGCACTCAGACAAATTGAACTCTTGCTAAACCAGTTGGTTGAGTCACCTGATGGAGCTTTACGGGAATGCAGTCAGGCAATCCAAGGAAAATACCTTCCCTCAAGGAAGCTAAAGGCATGAGGGGAGAGGAACACCCGGAGATGCCCAAAAATCCCTTTGGAGGTGGTGAGGCGGAAACAGTCCTGAGCTCGTATGACTGGTCGCAAACGCCACTGGGGGGGGTCGAAACCTGGTCAGAGAGTTTGAAAACAGCGGTGCAGAGTCGGTTGGCTGAACTCAATCAAGCTCAAAAATCTGAACAGGTGCCGCAAGCATCGGTACCGTCGCAAAATTTCATCCAAACGGATGCACTGCTCGACTCCGCAGCAAAATACCAGACGTTATTTGAGTCAATCGATCAGGGCTTTGGCATCTGTGAAATGCTATTTGATGAAAACGGTAAACCCGCTGATTACCGCTTTCTGGAAGTGAATCCAGTGTTTGAACACCTCACCGGATTGAAGCAAGCCACAGGAAAACGGATGCGGGAACTCGCTCCCAACCTGGAAGCTTACTGGGTTGAAATCTATGGCAGAGTCGTACAAAGTAGGGAATCTGCTCGATTCGAGAATTACGCAAGTGCTCTAGATCGTTGGTTTGATGTCAACGCTTTTTGCATCGGTGAGCCGCAAGACAATAAGTTTGCCGTTTTGTTTACCAACATCACTGAACGCAAAAAAGTTGAGCAGGAACGCGATCGCTTTCTTGCCGTCGGGTCAGATTTGCAGGTGATTATGAGCAGCCACGGGTATTTCCACTGGGTCAGCCCGGCTTTTGAGCGTATTCTCGGCTGGACACCTGAGGAAATGACATCTCGCCCCTGGACTGATTTCCTACATCCAGACGATATCCTCGCTTCTGTCGCGGAAAGCGTCAGCGTGTTATCGGGAAACGAAACGTTTGCCTTTGAAAACCGCTATCGGCACAAAGACGGCTCCTACCGCTGGTTGCTCTGGAGAGCGCAGCCCCACTTGGAGGAACAAGTGCTTTATGCAACGGCGGTGGATATCACTGCTCGTAAACAGACAGAATTTGCCCTGCGTCAGTCTGAAGAACACTATCGCCGGTTGTTCGAGTCGATCGACGAAGGCTTTTGCACGGTTGAAGTGCTCTTCAATGCCGAGGACAAGCCGTTTGATCACCGCGTTTTGCAAGCGAATCCAGCCTTTGAGCGGCAGACCGGGATTGCCAACCCAGAGGGCAAAACAGCAAGTGAATTCGTACCGGGGCTGGAACAGTATTGGAATGACCTTTACGCCCAAGTCATTCACACAGGTGAGTCTATCCGCACTGAAGAGCGAATAGACGCGCTCGATCGCTGGCTCGACGTTTTGGTGTCGCGGGTCGGTGATGCCACAATGCGCCAGGTAGCGGTCATCTTTACCGACATTAGCGAACGCAAACAAACCGAAGCCACGCTGCGTGAGAGCGAGCAACGGTTCCGACTCATGGCCGATGTCGTCCCGCAAATCGTTTGGATTACGGATGCCCAAGGGCAGCTTGAGTTCTTCAACAAGCAATGGAGCGACTATACAGGCGTTCCTTACAAACCGATGGCAGCAGCCGAGGCCGTGGCTAGCTTTGTGCACCCAGACGATGGCGATCACTCAATGGCGGCGTTTAACGCAGCGCTACGCATCGGCAGCGTGTTCTCGGTCGAACAGCGGATTCGCTCTGCCACGGGAAGCTATCGCTGGTTTCTGGTGCGCGCTGAGCCTTACCGAGACCCGCAAACAGGCGAGATCATCCGTTGGTTCGGTGCCTCAGTGGATATCCACGAGCGCAAGCAGGCAGAAGCTACCCTTTTGCAACGGGAAGCGCAATTTCGCCAACTCGCGGATGCCATGCCGCAACAGGTTTGGATCACTGATGCTCAAGGCAACACGCAGTATGTGAACCAGCAATGGATAACTTACACCGGGCTGAGCCTAGAGCAGATTCAAGACATCCACTGTGCCACTCAAATGATTCATCCTGATGACTTTGAGGCCACGATCGCTCTGTGGCAGATGGCGCTGGTGACAGGGGCACCCTATCAAGCTGAATTTCGCTTGAAACATGGAGCGGCTCAGACCTATCATTGGTTTCTCGCGCGGGCGATCGCCATTCGGGACGACCAGGGACAAATTGTGCAGTGGTTTGGCACAAGCACAGACATCGAAGAGTTTAGACGCGCCCAGGCTGAGCGAGAACAACTTTTCCAGCGAGAACAAATCGCCCGAGAAACCGCCGAGAACGCCAATCGGATCAAAGATGAATTTCTGGCGGTGCTGTCCCATGAGTTGCGATCGCCCCTCAACCCGATTTTGGGTTGGACTCAATTACTCCAGGCTGGCAAACTGGATGCAACTCGTCAAAGGGAAGCCTTGGCAACCATTGAACGAAATGCCAAACTCCAAACGCAATTGATCGAAGATTTGCTTGACATCTCTCGCATCATGCGGGGCAAATTATCTCTAACCGTAGCGCCCATTAGTTTGACCTTTATCATTTCTGCGGCTGTAGAAACCGTGCGGTTAGCCGCAGAAGCAAAAAATATTCAAATCATCCTGGATTTTGCCCCGGAAGTTGGCCTTGTTTCTGGAGATGACGCCCGGTTACAGCAGGTGATCTGGAACCTGCTGACCAATGCCGTTAAATTCACACCCAGTGGCGGACAAGTCACCGTTGAACTGCGGCAACTCGATCAGCTGGTGCAAGTTCGAGTCACTGACACGGGCAAAGGCATTCATCCGCAGTTTTTGCCTAACGTGTTTGAGTATTTTCTCCAAGAGGATGGTTCTACCACGCGCAGATTTGGTGGGTTGGGATTAGGACTGGCGATCGCGCGGCAAATTGTTGAGATGCACGGAGGCACAGTGCAGGCAGAGAGCCAGGGCGAAGGGCAAGGCGCAACCTTCATTGTGCAATTGCCAACGATGCACATAGCACCGTTCATATCTGACCCAGTTCCACCCAAAATAGATGCAAGCCTGCGGCTAGAGGGCGTTCAAATTTTGTTAGTGGATGATGAGCCAGATACGCGTGAGTTTGAAGCTTTTGTGTTGGAACAAAGTGGAGCCAGGGTAACAGCTGTTGCTTCTGGCCTAGAAGCATTGCAAGCACTAGACCAATCCACTCCGGATGTGTTGGTGAGTGACATTGGCATGGCTGAGATGGACGGTTACATGCTGCTCCAGCAAATTCGATCGCGCCCCTCCCATCAAGGTGGCATGATTCCAGCCATTGCCCTGACTGCCTATGCTACAGAAATGGATCAACAGCAGGCACTTCGGGCCGGATTTCAAACTCACATCACAAAGCCTGTGGAGCCAGAAGTGTTAGTGAGGGCGATCGCGTCTCTAAGCTTCTAATTGCCTTGGAGGAGTGTTACGTTTACCCGTGCTTTGAGTTGAGCTATATACAGGCAGTCTTTACATAACTCAGTGATCAAGCTCTCACAGCGCGATCGCCCTGGTGAAGAGCGATAGAGAGACGATGAGCCGCTAAGTTGCTTGCCGCCCTGATTGGCGGAGCGGCATTCGAATCACGAATTCAGTGCCCCTGCCTGGGGTTGAAATGCACTCCAGTCTACCCATGTGTTTTTCGGTAATGATTTGGTAGCTAATCGACATCCCCATCCCTGTACCCTTCCCCAGCGCTTTAGTCGTGAAGAAGGGGTCAAAGATACGTTTTTGCACCGCTTGCGTCATGCCCACGCCGTTGTCCGCGATCGCTACTTCTATCGAAGCAGCATCAGCCATTGATGTGCGGATGGTAATACGGCTAGGATGGTCTTTCAGCTCTTGATAAGTGCGTTTGGCGTTGTTTTCCTCGATCGCATCAATGGCATTGACCAAGATGTTCATAAACACTTGGTTGAGCTGTCCGGCATAGCACTTTACGAGCGGTAGTTCAGCATAGTCTTTGACCAGTTCAATGTCTGGTCGTTCGGATGTACCTTTGAGGCGATGTTGCAAAATCATCAGGGTGCTGTCAATCCCTTCGTGAATATCAACCGCTTTGAATTCAGCTTCATCCATGCGAGAGAAATTTCGCAACGATAGGACAATCTGGCGAATGCGATCAGTACCCAGTCGCATCGAAGCCAGCATTTTTGGTAGGTCTGCTTGCAAAAACTCTAGATCGATATCTTCAGCTACTGATTGAATCTCAGGAGCAGGGTTGGGATCATGCTGCTGATACAGCTGCACGAATTCTAATAAATCCTCCGTGTACTCCTGCACATGGCTGAGATTGCCGTGAATGAAGTTAACTGGGTTATTGATTTCATGAGCCACTCCAGCCACGAGCTGCCCAAGGCTCGACATTTTCTCGCTCTGCACCACTTGAGCCTGAGTCCGTTGCAATTCTGCCAAAGCATGTTTGAGTTCAGCCGTGCGTTCTTCGACCCGGTTTTCCAATTCTTCTTTGCCGTGCTCTAAAGCTGTGAACAACTCCCTCAGCCGTCCTGCCATGTGGTTGAAGGAGCGGGACAGCGTATTGAGTTCTTGAATATTGCTGGCTGCTACTGCCTGGTTTAGATTACCAGAGGCCATCGCTTCACTAGCTTGATTCAGACGGAGAATCGGATGAACCAGCCAACGAGAGGTGAACAAGCCTAGGCCAGTGGCAACCACCAAGGCCCCGAAGCAGAGCGCGATCGTGGTGCGCGTATTGGCATTGATTTGTGCCATGAATGTATCTTCTGGCACACTCGTGACCATTAACCAGTCCAAGCCATAGCCGTCGCGCCAGGGCACAACGTGAATAAAATTCCTTTTTCTCTGAACATCAAGTTGAAAGTCTTTGTTTTGGGCAATGAATTTAGGCCCGTCAGACCTTTGGAGGTGTTTAGCAATGGTATGGACAATGGGATCAGAGCTATCGATCGCCCGCAACCGTTGAATTTTCCCGTCAATGAATGTGAAGGGCTTGTCTGTGCCAGAGTTAGCAATCAAGGTGCCGTCCCGCTCCATGATGAATATTTGCCCAAACTGACTGATATTCAAATCACGGAGGAAATCACTAAGTTTCAACAGGTGGATATCAACCGCAATCATTCCCAGCAAGCGATCTTGCGAATCGTAGATAGGGCGACTAGCAGAGGCAGCAATGTAGGGGCCCGTTGGAAGGTTTGAAGTAGTAACCTTTGCCCAAATAGGTTTACCAGCCGCAACGGGTTCGGTATACCAAGGTTCGGTGAGATTATCCCAATCCCACGTAGCGTTAACCTGAGTGCGATTGCCTTGCGTATCCGTAGCGTAGTTGGTATTGGTTTTAGACGGCTCAGTCGTCCAATCATCGATAGTGGTAGTTTTGCCGTCATAACTAGCCGCTGCGATTCCCCCACCTGTAGGTAAACCAATACCGATGTATGTTACGTCATAAGCCTGAACCTGATCCCAGAGGTACTTACCAACGGTTTCACGATCGCCCACCTTCAAAATTCCCCGACGGATAGCGTCTGCATTGATTTGGTTGAGGGCGTGGGGAATTGCCAGATAGGACTTCAAGTGTTCATCCACAACATCGCTCGTGCGAGCCATCAACTGTTCTGCCAAGTCATTGACCGCGCTCTGTCCGTTTTTGAAAGACAAATAACCGACGAGACCCACAGCTGTAAAAATCTGGAGGACGAAGGGAACGACGAGAACAAGTTGTAATGGAAACGCCTTACCTCGGAGGAACTGCTGAATTTTCATTATCGGCAAGGGAATTTTACATCTAGTTGTTGATAAAATTCCCTTGACACCCACACAAATAACTTGGTTGAAGCGGGCACAGACAATTGCCATTCTAAGGTGGGGGAACTGACGAGGGTTGAACTCGCTAACACTGGTGTCACAAACCATCCCCTCCACCACTTCGGGTAGCTACGCAGGGAGCGGCTTCGCCAACAGTCACAGTGGAGCCACAGAGAGTCGAACCCTAACCTTCCGCTTGCAAGGCGGACGCTCTTCCAGTTGAGCTATGGTTCCAAGAGTGGCAGGAGTCGTTCGCGGAGCGTTGCCGAAGGCATTACCTGCATAAAACTGTTTAGAAGACAGTTGCCTTATCCGTTAGGCAACACTCCCATGATTGGTAGTCCTGATGGGATTTGAACCTGCAACCCTCTGTTTGTAGGACAGATGCTCCACCGTTGAGCTACAGGACTACGAGAGCGAATGGTGAGAGTCTAACTCTATGCCATCTTGTTCCTCTTGGAGAGTGAAAGAAACGCTTCGACACTAATGGCGATCGCGAGTCAGGCTACCTTATTTGGTAGTCCTAAAGATGTAAGGATGGGGAAGATGAAGTTAAATCAATGATTCATGTCTGCCTCTTTACCTGCTTGTCCTGCTTGTGACTCAACTCATATCGTCAAGAATGGCAAAATCCATAACGGCAAACAGAACTACAAGTGCCGTAGTTGTGGCAGGCAGTTTGTGCAAGATCCCCAAAACAAGGTCATTGACCCAGTGACCAAGATGCTAATCGACAAACTGCTGTTAGAGAAGATTCCTTTAGCAGGCATTGCCAGAGTCGCAGGCGTTTCAGAGCTTTGGCTCCAGCACTATGTCAATGAGAAATATCAAGCCGTGTCCCGACAGGTGAAGGTGCAGGCTAAAAAAAGGGGAAGCTAACAATCCAGTGTGACGAGATGTGGTCTTTCGTGCTTCACAAAGGTAATAAGCAATGGATTTGGTTGGCTCTAGATGCTAAGACCCGAGAAATTGTCGGGGTCTATGTCGGCAATCGGGGCCGTGAGGGCGCGCAAGGATTATGGAATGCTCTGCCAGGGGTTTATCGCCAGTGTGCTGTTTCCTACACTGATTTCTGGTCTGCTTATGATGAGGTGTTTCCCCGCAAGCGGCATCAGAGTGTTGGCAAAGAGAGTGGTAAAACCAGTTATATTGAGCGCTTTAACTGCACCTTGCGCCAACGAGTGTCCCGCTTAGTGAGAAGGACGTTATCGTTTTCCAAGAAGTTAGAGAACCATATTGGTGCAGTTTGGTACTTTGTTCATCACTACAATGCATCCTTACCTATTTAGGACTACCCCTTATTTTAGCTTGGAACTAGTGCCGTGAAACGTGGAACTTGAATTCTTCCGGAACAACCGCTCTACTGAGTATCACAACTGCATCAGGTCTCTAGTTATCCGGATGCAGTTGTGGGAATTCTATAAACAAGCGAGAGATGAATGTAAGATTTCCCTTTTTATAATGAAGCTCCGACAGTCCCCAAGAAATCAGGCCTTTCCACTACAGATCGTTCTTGTGGTGCCCTTCGTACTTCAGATTTTTGGAGCTGTGGGTCTCGTTGGTTATTTGTCCTTCAAGAACGGCCAGAAAGCAGTCAATGACTTGGCCGAACAGCTAATTGATCGTTCCAGCGATGTGGTCAACGAACGCCTAACGTCTTATCTCGCTATTCCTCAAATGCTGAACCGGATGAATGCAGATGCCATCCGTAGAGGCACTCTGGATGTGCGCGATCGCGAGGCTGTGGCAAAGCACTTTTGGGATCAGATGCAGGTATACAACCTGACTTATACCGGGATTGGACTGACAAGCGGACAGGGATTTGGAGTCGCTCACTATGATAAAAACATCACGCGTGAGGAATGGACAGCTCAACTGCCCAAAAATCTTTACAACTACGCCACGGATAGTCAAGGGAATCAGACGAAGCTTAACGCCCGTTGGGATTACGATAGTCTCAAGCAACCCTGGTACACTGAGCCGATTGCGGCAGGGAAGCCTATTTGGGGAAAAATCTACACAGCAAATCTTTCTGACAGTCCATACATCACAGCTGCTGCCACTCGGCCAATTTACGATTCGCAAAATCGTTTACTCGGCATGATTGGCACCGAAATCCATTTACTGAAACTGAGTGATTTTTTACGTGGCTTAGATATCAGCAAATCTGGACAAGTTTTTCTGGTCGAGCGGGATGGTGCTCTAATCGCGAACTCTGGGATAGAAAAGCCCTTTACTTTAGTCAAGGACCAGGTGCAGCGATTGCAAGCAATTGAGAGCCCCAATGCCGTTGTTCAAACCATTGCTAAACACCTTCAAACTTCCAATAAATTTCAAACCATCGCTCAAGACGCAGACTTTAAGCTGGAGGTACAAGGAGAACAGCATTTTGTTAATGTGATGCCCTGGCGTGATGAATATGGCTTGGACTGGCTATTGGTGGTGAGTGTGCCTGAGAGTGCATTTATGGCGCAAATTAATGCGAACACACGCACCACGATCGCGCTTTGTTTTGGTGCATTAGCGGTTGCCTCTATCCTGGGCTTTTTCACCTCTCGTTGGCTGGTTCATCCAATTCTGCGTCTGAATCAAGCCAGTGAAGCGATGGCCTCGGGCAATCTAGAGCAAGCGGTAGAACCCAGCAATATTCAAGAACTTAATACGCTGTCTCACTCCTTCAACCACATGGCAGGACGGCTGAGGGAGCTGTTCACAGCTTTAGAGCACAGCAAGGAAGTCTTAGAGGAGCGAGTCGAGGAACGCACGGCTGAACTCAAACATACTTTGGCAGAATTGCAGCGGTCCCAGGCTCAAGTGGTGCAGAGTGAAAAAATGTCGAGTCTAGGACAACTCGTGGCTGGAGTCGCTCATGAAATCAATAACCCAGTCAACTTCATTCACGGCAACCTGACTTATGTACAGGATTACACTGAAGACTTGCTAGAGTTCATCCAACTGTATCAGCAATGCTATCCTCATCCTACTCCTGAGATTCAAACAGCAGCGGAAGAGATGGACCTGGAGTTTTTGCAAGAAGACCTGCCCAAGATACTGACTTCGATGCAGCTAGGAACCGATCGCATTCGGCAGATTATTCTGTCCTTACGCAACTTCTCACGTATGGATGAAGCGGAATTTAAGGCTGTGGATATTCATGAAGGCATCGACAGCACGCTGCTGATTCTGCAACATCGTCTCAAGGCCAGATCCGAGCGGCCAGAAATCGAGATTATTAAAGACTACGCGACGTTACCCCTCATTGAATGCTACGCCGGGCAGCTCAACCAAGTGTTTATGAACATCTTAGTTAATTCTATTGATGCGATCGAAGAGAACAACGCCAAGCACACGTATCAAGAGCTGAAAGACCATCCCAGTCGCATCACCATCCGCACATCAATGGCTGATGCAGCTTGGATAGAAGTGGTGATCGCGGACAATGGAGTTGGCATTCCTCAAGCGGTGCAACGACGTATCTTTGACCCCTTCTTCACGACGAAAGCGCTGGGCAAAGGGACTGGCATGGGGATGTCTATCAGCTATCAGATCATCACGGGGAAACATAACGGCAAACTGGAATGTTTTTCAACTCCTGGAGAAGGAACTGAGTTCAGGATTCGGATTCCTTTGCAGCAACCAGTCCCTTCAGCAATTTAGAGGTAAAGGTGACGCTGACAGAGCCAAGGAATTAAGCAAAACTTATCAGTCAACGACAGAATCAGGGTTCCACCCATTTTAGGAAGGAAGCGATTAATAAGCTGGGATTAATTGCTTTTCCTCGATGGGATGTAACAACGGTGCAGCAATGATTTGACCCTTTTACCTGAAGAAAGTATGATTACTTCAGGTAAATGTTGAGGCTGCTCGATGAAGGTAGACGGTCATGGGCAAGCTAAGGTTTTAACTCTCTACGAGATTGCAAAATTGTTTGAGGCATTTGAGGGCGATCGCGATCGTGCCCTCTTCGGCATCTGCCTCTACACGGGATGTCGCATTAGTGAAGCTTGCTCGATGCTCACCACAGATGCTTATGACGCAGCTGGGGTCAGAATGAAGATTACCTTGCGCAAGGCCAACACCAGGCGGAAGCAGGAGACGCGGCAAATCCCTGTGAACTCGGTTCTCAAGGGCTACCTGGAGACGTACCGGAGTGGGGTGGGCAAGCAATATCTGTTCCCCGGACGACATGGGCGCGAGCACATCAATCCTAAGTCAGCCGATGAGATTCTTAGGGAGACGTGCGATCGCTTGGGGCTGGTGGGAGTCAGTACCCACAGTTTTCGGCGAACTGCTCTAACCCAGATGAGTAGTGCAGGGGTGCCGCTGCGGGTAATTCAGGAAATCTCAGGCCACCGCAGCTGGCAAGCCCTTCAACGGTATCTGGAGGTGTCAGAGCTGCAACTGGAGGGGGCGATCGCTTCTCTAAACTTTTGAAGTATTGACAGCTTAGTGAATCAGTCGATTTCTTGGACTGGATCTAATAATTTTCGATGTTGTAGTTCCATGCCAGCACCCTGAATTCCGTCTAATCCCATTTCTGGGAGATTAAGCAGAATAAAAGGCGAAAACAGAGGGAAGAAACGCTGAAGAACTCGGGCTAATTCCCAAAATCAGGCGTATTATACAGAAAACTTTTCGGGCTAATGTCCGACTTGAAGGATTAAGCGGAATTGATTCAGGCTATCTACCCTATAGAGGTGATTAGCCTGAATCAATTCTGTCTAAACAATAGTTAGGAGTGTACCTCGGTCCTAACAATGTAATACCCCATCTCTATAAGAGGATAGAGCGGACATGAGTCAACAGGACCAGGAAGTTCTGAACCATTACATTAAGTTATGGGGCGAACTACGAGAGTGTCATCGATTTGAGCATCCTGCCGCTGTACCCCTCTAACCTTTTTTGGTATACGTCTTTTCGTTTTCTGCTCCAGAGACATGGGTCTATGCAACTCTAGGCGCGCGTCACCAGCCAATGTTCATCCCCGACGGCAAACCTATGCATATGGAATTATTGGTAATGACAAGTCAAGCTGACGAGGATCTTGTTCCCAGTATCGGAGCACTGGCCCTGTATCCCTTTGTGTACCAAACCTATTTTGGCAATGGCCACACGATTCACGGCAGTGATGGCAACGGGATTGTTGCCCAGTCACCGTTGACTGATATCTTGATTATCCGCCCAGATTTTGAGGAGCAGACTGATTACGTGCATCATGATCTAGAGCAACACACACACTTGCTGTGGGTGATACCGCTCTATCCTCAGGAGCGGGTGTACGCGGTCCAGCAAGGTCGGAAGTCATTGTTGGAAATCTTCGAAGAGCAGGAGGTTGATATCCATGACCTATGGCGGGCTATTGCCCAACTGCCTACCTAACTCTAAGTAATGTGCATGTGGTATGAATTAAGCCTCTTTGAGAGCATTAAAGAGATTAAATACGGCATAGGTCAATTGGCACTGGTGACGCTTCCTAATCGGGTCGAGGAAGGCATTTAACCTTCCCTTCCCACATCACCCTGCGTGTGGGTTCGCAACGAACGATCGCCCCTCTTGATTTTTCGGTTTGCGAGGAGGTGTTATATGTTTTTTTTGCAAACATTGCCGAAAACGAATACTGGCGTGCTTTTTGTAGTACGCCTCAAGCTGGTGGGAGATTAAGCGATCGCAAGTACAACAATGCCGAATTTAGTCATTTCGGCAATCACGGAGGTGGTAACGACCCGCTTCACCGCTCGCTTAGATTTTCAGACTCAATCAACCAATCCAATACGGTCGGTGGGCAAGCAGATTGTTAGATAGTAGTCTCCTTATTCTCCTTTGTCTGGGCGGATTGGACAAAGCAGCAATCTCCTACATCGTAAGAATAAAGTTTTGGGCGCTGATTTGCGTCCACTTCCTTGTACCCAAGACGTTTCAGGAGCCGAATGCTCCGCTGATTCATTGGATGTACAGTGGCCCACCATTCGGTTCCTGGTGCAACAGCAGCAAGGTAATCGTGCCACCAGAGCATCGCCTCGAATGCCAATCCCTTTTCCCACCAAGCTTCACCTAACAAATAGGCGATCTCACCCCACTCCCCATATCCTGTCGCCTCCAGCCGACCAATCACTGGAGAGGGAGGAGTTTTTAACCGTAATGCCATGTTGAACCATTGCTCAGTCGGCGTTGTTAAAACCACAGGGCCGTGAGAACAGGCAGCGTACTCTGTCCTCAACTCCTCTATAGTCGGTGGATTTTCATTTGGATCAATAAAAGCAAGGACGGAGGGTGTGGTCAAAATAGAAAAGAGTTCGTCGGCATGGGCGTCAGTGAGTGGCTCAAAATGTAGGTTCTGACTCTGCATTAGTGTTATCCTTCTGCTCTTGTGAAAGCCGCCTAACGTTGCCCATCACCCGCCCCTACCTTTTAGGCTGAAACTGCCTCACAAGCCGAGTTCACAGGACTATGAGTTAGTGATGTCAAGCCTCCCAAATAAAACCGTTCAACCTCATCACCTCCCCAACGCTCCAAAGCGATCGCCTAATATCTGACGCTCAAGAAGTAGAAGGGTTGATTGCGGTTTCCTAAACCTTGGGTTCTGTGAATATCGCGATGCCACAATGCTCCTGGTGTCTGATTAACATAGCTGTGGTTACAAACTCATCAATGATGGGCATGATACAGGATCGATTGAGCACCATCTAGCTTGAGGAGATCAGATTGAACTAACAGTCTCCCTAGCTGCTTCTCGCAGCCGTTCCACATCGCGCATCGGTGGCGTACCAAAGAGCCGCTTATACTCCCGGTTGAAGTGCGAGGCATCGTCATACCCCACTTGG
>NZ_JACJOD010000051.1 GCF_014695385.1 Trichocoleus sp. FACHB-46
ATGCCATTGAGATACATTTTGATGCACAGTTGCTTGATGTCATCGGAGTAAGCCCAAGGACGGTAAGACTCGAGAAATTGGCGACCACACTGCTGGCACTGATAGCACTGTCTGCCGCGACGGTGACCGTTTTTAGCCGTGTGAGTGGAGTGACATTGAGGACATTTCATACCTTCATTGTGCCAAAGCCAGCATTACCCTTTCAGCAACGCCAAGCAAATTAGTGGCTTTATACAGGCACGACGCAATCATGCAGGCTGGACAAATTCTCCAGGGGCGCTATCAACTTCAACAACCGCTGAGGCAACCATTAGGGCAGGCCAGCCCGCAAGGTTCCGAATCAGAATGATTGTTAGGCACGCAACTCCTCAGACCGTTTTAGAAAGTTTCAGCGATCGAGTACTACGGCAGAATCATGGTTTCAGACCATCACTTTTGAGTGATTTATGCCAATTCTAGTTCAACGAAACTTGATGGCATTGTTTTACGTGTATCTGGACACAACCCCTGAAAGACTTATAGAACAGGAATTCTAGACGAAACCATAGGTTTCTGTTCAAATGCCCTCGCTGGTCCTTCCAGAATCCAAACCTGTCGCAGGTAAAGTTGGCAGGGAGGCGCTTGATTGCAAAACTTTTGTTAGTTACGGCTGAGACAATGTATGAAGCCAGTTAATGGCACAATCTCAGGTCAAGACACCTGAAAGCGGCGCTGTTCCTGCTGATGGAAGGTGCTGCCCATCCTAAGAGGACAAAATGAGTACGACTAGGATATTCGACAGTTCTCAATTTCTTCAGCCAACCGAGGGGGAGCCTATTCGCTCGGTTGTTACAGACTCTAAAGATGCTGTCGTCGTTGCCTGGTATGTCAAGCCAGGACAAACGATTCTCCCTCATGTCCATCCCCGTGGCCAAGATACCTGGACCATTTTATCTGGGAAGGGAGAATATTATCTAGATCAAGTAGGCACAACACAACCCATCATTGCCGGGGATATAGTCGTTGCTTTTATGGGCTGTGTGCATGGAGTCATTAATAATGGTGAGGAGCCATTAGTTTTTATTTCAGTTGTGTCCCCAAGCGACGCCGGATATCACTTGGTCTCATTAGAAGATGCTTTCGTGATTGAGTCGTAGTACAAATAAAATTGCTCTAGGTACCTCAGAATCGTTAAATAGAGCTTGAGCTAAGGCTTCCGTGATTGCTCCTCCGAGTTTTTAGACCCGCTGCCGTCTTCTCCTGCCTCAGCCCGCTGCGCCTTAAAAATTAGTCCTAGCGGATAAGGATGCCAGTTTTCCACTGGGGCTAAATTGGACAAGTTCCCTGGATGAGTCAGGGGGCATGAAAGGGCGTGATCAAAATACAGCGATCGCACCTCTTGATTTTTCGGTTTGCAATGAGGTGTTGTACGTTTCTTGCAAACATTGCCGAAAAGGAATAGTGGCGTGCTTTTTGTAGTACGCCTCAAACGATTGAAAATTCAAGCGATCACAAGCATGACAATGCCGAAGTTAGTCATCTTCGGCATTGATGCTGGATATGAACGACCAAGTTCAGCGGTAGCTAGTGACTTATGATTCCTGAGAATAACCTTTATTCCACCGCTGCAATAGCTCGTTGGGCTACTGCTCCGACTGCTGGCTTGGCGGTGTCAACGATCTAAAAACCATAGATAAAATTCTATACAAGCAAAAGGTTTTTTCTTTGTCACTCTATAGATAACATCACTCAGAGTAGCGTACAGTTAAAAACATCAAATGATTTAACTATTACGATTTAGTTTTTCAGAACTTGAAGCCGCTTGGCAATCATTCTCGACAGTCTGCTGTTGAGGATGATTTGAGCGCGCGATCGTAGATGCCAGATTCCATTGTCCAGCCGATTTTTATCTGTATCCGATCCTTTCTATGAAATGGGTCGCTTCTAGCAAGTGCATTTAGTTTGTTTATTGCAACACTCCTCGTCAGAGGAGGCACAAGGAGGTATTCGTGGATTTTTTGTCCTTGTTTTTAATGGACTTCGTTAAGCAGTTGCAGTCCCCAACACTCGGCTTTTTGATTGGGGGTATGGTCATTGCCGCCCTTGGTAGCGAATTGGTAATTCCAGAGGCGATTTGTCAGATCATCGTCTTCATGCTGCTCACCAAAATCGGTCTGACCGGTGGTATTGCGATCCGCAATTCCAACCTAACAGAGATGATTTTACCCGCAGCGTTTGCTGTAGCAGTAGGGATTCTTGTTGTATTCATCGCGCGCTATACGTTAGCCAAGCTGCCGAAGGTCAAAACCATAGATGCGATTGCGACCGGGGGGTTGTTTGGTGCGGTGAGTGGCTCTACCATGGCCGCCGCCCTGACACTCCTGGAAGAACAAAAAATGCCATACGAGGCATGGGCTGCCGCACTCTATCCTTTCATGGATATCCCAGCGCTCGTCACGGCGATTGTGGTAGCCAACATTTATCTCAACCACAAGAAGCGTAGTGCAGCAGGCGAGTCTCTCAGCAAGCAGGAGTATTCCAGTCCCGCAGGCGAATATACCAGTCCCGCAAGCGCGGCTTTAAGTCCCGCAGGCGCATCTCTCCCTGCAGGCACGGCTTTCAGTACCACAGACGATTATCCCAGTCCCGCAGGTGCTTATCCTAGCAGCCGACAAGAGTATCTCAGACAGCAGCAGTCTGCGGATAACCGGGTCAAGATATGGCCGATCGTGAAGGAAAGCCTCCAGGGACCTGCTCTATCGGCAATGTTGCTCGGCATTGCTCTTGGCCTGTTCACTCAGCCGGAAAGTGTCTATAAAAGCTTCTACGACCCTCTCTTCCGCGGCTTGCTTTCGATCTTGATGCTAGTCATGGGTATGGAGGCTTGGTCAAGACTTGGCGAACTGCGCAAGGTAGCCCAGTGGTACGTCGTGTATAGCGTAGTGGCACCACTGGTGCATGGGTTCCTCGCCTTCGGTCTCGGCATGATTGCCCACTACGCCACAGGATTCAGCATGGGTGGTGTTGTCATCCTGGCCGTCATCGCCGCCTCCAGTTCAGACATCTCAGGTCCGCCCACGTTGCGAGCCGGTATCCCGTCAGCCAATCCTTCTGCCTACATCGGTGCCTCCACAGCTATCGGTACACCCATTGCGATTGGCTTGGCAATACCGCTCTTCCTCGGTCTTGCCCAAGCAATCGGCGGTAGCTAATCCCAGAGATCAATATACGTAGGTAAGGAGATAACCAACATGGCCAAGCCAGCCAAAAAGCTTGTCATCGTCACAGAAAAGATTCTGCTAAAAAAGATCGCCAATATCATCGAAGAAGCCGGAGCGACTGGTTATACGGTGGTGGAGACTGGCGGTAAAGGCAGTCGCAACGTGCGCTCGTCGGGACAACCCAACGTTTCTGACACCCAGGCAAATATAAAGTTCGAGGTGCTCACCGAAAATCGGGATATGGCCGAGGATATTGCGGATCAGGTCGGAGTGAAGTTTTTCAACGACTATGCGGGCATTGCCTATATCTGTGACGCGGAAGTACTGTACGGGCACAGTTTTTGTGGACCAGACGGCTGTTGAATCGAGACGATGCAGACCCAAATGGCCGGGTAATGACCCCGGCTTTTTATTGGCCGTTACTCAAAAATCCAAAGCATGACCGTCCTTGATCGGTTGCTTTTTTCATACCCCCGCCATTTTATAACTACCTCAAACCCTTAACCTTCATCGCTTTAAACTCATGATTTCGTCCAACTTTCTGCCTCCTTTCAGTGGGGGGATAGCTGCTCTCATGGCTCCGATACCATTCCTGGCAACCGTTGTTGCTGAAGATTCACCCATTATTCTGTCTGGCGTATTGCTGACGCTGGTGGTGATTTATTTGGCCAGCAAGTTCGGCGCAGAGGTCGCTAGGCGATTGGATTTTCCGCCTGTCCTGGGGGAACTAGTCGCTGGTGTGATTGTCGGCGTTTCGGCGTTGCACCTGGTGATCTTTCCCGAAGGGGGGCTATCTGCATCTGATTCGGTGATTATGACGGCGCTGCAAGGATTGAATCAATTGGCACCGGATGCGCTGACCCGGATCTTTGAGTCGCAAAGTGAAGTGATTTCGGTTCTGGCTGAAATCGGTGTGATTATTCTGCTGTTTGAAATTGGATTGGAATCCGATCTGCGGCAACTGAAGGAAGTGGGCATTCAAGCTACGGTCGTTGCCTGTGTCGGAGTTGCGGCACCTTTTGCGGCGGGCACGGCAGGGTTAATGATGCTCTTTCATGTCGCAGCAATTCCAGCGATTTTTGCGGGGGCTGCGTTAACGGCAACGAGTATCGGCATTACCTCTAAAGTGTTGTCAGAGTTAGGTCAACTCAAATCCAAAGAAGGGCAAATCATTGTTGGCGCAGCGGTGATTGATGATGTTCTCGGCATTATTGTCCTGGCTGTAGTCGCTAGCTTAGCCAAAACTGGTGAGATTGATATCGCCAATGTCATTTACTTGATTGTCAGCGCTACCGCATTTTTAATTGGATCAGTTTTGTTGGGGGGTATCTTTAACAAAAGTTTTGTGGCGATCGTGGATCAGCTCAAAACCCGTGGAAATATTGTTATTCCGGCATTCATCTTCGCTTTCTTTATGGCATTTTTAGGTAACGCCATTCACCTTGAAGCAATTTTGGGTGCCTTTGCAGCGGGTTTGGTGCTTGATGAAACCGATGCTCGGAACGAGTTAGATGAATTAATCAAACCGATCGCCGATTTACTGGTACCAATCTTCTTTGTGACGGTGGGAGCGCGTGCCGATCTCAGTGTTCTGAACCCGATGGTACCGGAGAATCGGGCGGGACTATTGATTGCTGTCTTTTTGGTAAGGGTGGCGATCGTTGGCAAACTGGTGACGGGCTGGGGAGTGTTTGGATTACCCGAAATCAATCGCTTCGCGATCGGGGTTGGGATGATCCCTCGAGGTGAGGTAGGTCTGGTGTTTGCTGGCATCGGCTCAGCTAGCGGCGTTTTAGATAAGCCACTGGAGGTGTCGATCATTATCATGGTGATCTTGACAACTTTTCTGGCTCCACCTTTTTTGCGGGTTGCCTTCTCATCCACTAACCCCATCCCAGAACCTACGACTCCTGTAGAAGCAGCGAGTGAGTAACGATTTTGCATCTTTTGATCTTGTGTGACGTGTTTTCTGAAGGTGCTTATGCAGATGTTATTAGAAGAATCTGTGTTGGAGGCCTGTGCTTTAGCCACTATTTTATTAGGCTTCTTTGGCATCATCCTGAAGAAGAACCTGGTCATGAAAATCATCTCTATGGATGTGATGAGTACTGGGGTGATTGCCTACTACATCGTCATAGCAGCGCGAGATGGTTTGTATACGCCTATTGTTACTAAGGGAATGCAGCAAGCCTATGCCGACCCCGTACCTCAGGCGGTCATCCTGACGGCAATTGTGATTGGCTTTTCAATTCAGGCTCTGATGCTGGTCGGTGTAATGAAGCTGTCGCGTGATAATCCCACCTTGGAAAGCAACGAGATTGAGCGGAATCAAACATTATGACAGCCCTTACTTTGTCCTGGATCGGATTTCCGTTTGCGGTGGGTTTTCTGATTTACCTGTTACCTCGCCTCTCGCGATCACTTGCCCTGGCTGGCACTCTAGCTTCGGTCGCCTATTCTATATGGCTATTTCTTGCATCCGAACCCATTACGCTACGGTTATTGGATAACTTTGGGGTTAGCCTGCTGTTAGATCCGTTAGCAAGTTTCTTTATTCTGACCAATGCTCTCGTTACAACTGCTGTCATTTTTTATTGCTGGCAGAGTGACCGCTCTGCCTTCTTTTTTGCACAAACTCTGATCCTTCACGGTAGTGTGAATGCAGCGCTGATCTGCTCTGATTTGATTAGTTTATATGTAGCACTAGAGGTTTTGAGTATTGCTGCATTCTTGCTCATTACTTATCCGAGAACAGATCGATCGATCTGGGTTGGACTGCGCTATTTATTCATTAGCAACATAGCGATGCTGTTCTATTTGGTGGGAGCAGTACTGGTCTATAAAGCCCATCATTCCTTTGATTTTGAGGGATTACGGGGAGCACCTTATGAAGCGATCGCCCTCATTTTTTTAGGTCTGCTGACTAAGGCAGGTGTATTTGTATCAGGCCTCTGGCTCCCGCTCACCCACTCTGAGTCAGAATCGCCCGTTTCGGCTCTGATGTCTGGGATGGTTGTAAAGGCAGGGATTCTGCCGATGGCACGTTTCGCCCTTTTTCTAGAAGAGATAGACCCAATTGTGCGTTTTTTTGGGGTAGGAACGGCACTGTTGGGGGTGTTCTATGCAGTCTTTGAGAAGGATGTAAAACGGATGCTGGCATTCCATACGGTGTCGCAGTTGGGCTTCATCCTAGCGGCTCCAGAGGTTGGCGGGTTCTATGCCCTAACCCACGGGTTGGTAAAGGCTTCTCTGTTTTTACAAGCCGGGAAGTTGCCCAGTCGCAGTTTCAAAGACCTTAACCAGCGATCGCTCCATACTCCCCTCTGGATTGCCCTCGTGATTGCCAGCTTCTCAATTTCAGGATTTCCTTTGCTGTCGGGTTTTGGGGCAAAGGTGTTAACCATGAAGAATCTGCTGCCTTGGCAGGTGATTGCGATGAACATTGCTGCTTTAGGAACATCTATTTCGTTTGCGAAGTTCATCTTTTTACCCCACAAAAACCTAAATGAGTCAGAGCGGCCATCTCTTCAACCAGGTTTTTGGGCTGCGATGGTGCTGCTTCTGGGTGGATTGTTCGCGGCGAACGTTGTGTATTACGAGGCATATACCTTCACAAATATTGTGAAGCCTTTAGGCACCATCTTCCTGGGGTGGATTCTTTACCTGGCAATTTTCCGGCAGGTAGTTCTGAAACTACCCCGTGTTCTGGAAGAATTTGAACATTTAGTCGGGGTTATGGGCCTAAGTTTAGTCGTGCTCTTCTGGATGGCAATGGCATGATTGCACATATCATTTTTCGATTGGTAATCTGGTTCTTGCTAACGGCTAACCTGAGTGTGGCAAACATCATCATTGGTGTGAGCGTTGCATTACTGTTACCTCGCGGCGCAACTTCACCTACACGACTGAAGGAGTTGCTACAAGCAATATGGAAAATTGTTCAAGCCGTTCCCCAAGCCTACTCGGAAGCCATTCAACTGATTTTGCAACCCCATACTCAGGAAGAAATCGTGATGGAGCGGGTCAAGGCGAGACGAACACCTGGCCTTATCTTCCTGGATATATTTCTAATTACCTTTACCCCTAAAACCACCGTCTTGAAGTATCACGAAGACGGCTGGTACGAAGTTCATCGTGTATGCAGGAGGAAACAGCCATGATTCTCAACCTAGCCTTAATGGCGATGATTGTGGCACTGCTGATTCCTCTCTACGAAGCATGGAAAGATGAAGACATCTGGCAAACCATGCTGGCATTTTCTAGCGTGGCAACGAAAGCTGCGGTGATGATTCTGCTAATTTCGGTGTTGAGAGATGACTGGATGTTGGGTGTTGCGGGTGTCATTATCCTGAGTGTGGGAGATGCCGGATTTATGCTGCTGGCCCATATTCTCAAGCGGATGGGGGATTCATGATTAAGCTGTTGAGCGACCTCTGTATTGGAGTTGGGTTAATCTTCTGGTTCTGGGGTACTTCGTCTCTGTTGACTCGGCGATCGGTGCTATTTAAACTCCACAACCTTTCGGTGTCGGACACCTTAGGGTCGATCAGCATCATTACAGGTCTGCTCCTGCTCCGCCCCCGTGAGTGGCCGCTCCTGCTCCTGGCAATTCTTTCCCTGGCTCTATGGAATACGATGCTGGGCTATGTCCTGGCCTATTGCTCCAGCAGCAGCCCCATGCGTACCCTCAATTTTAGGAGGCGTAGTGATGGATAGCTATGTTTACGTGATTGTTGCTCTGCTGCCCCTAGCCGCTGCAATGGTGATCTTTCAAACGAACCCTTACCACGCTCTCGTAATTCGGGGCATTTTGGGGGCGATCGCCGCCCTTGTCTACACAGTACTGGGTGCTCCCGATGTGGCTTTAACCGAAGCATTAGTGGGAACGTTGTTAGCGATTAGCCTGTATGCGGTTGCTGTGCGATCGTCCTTGGTACTGCGCTTGGGGATATTAAAAGATGAGGGTGTTACTAGCAACTCAACGGAATCTTCCCCAGAACATTCTTTCCGTCAACTCCTAGAGGATCTGCGCACTGCATTTGGCAAGCATTATATGCGAGTCGAACTCGTGCCCTACATGGATGAGGAAAATCTGCACCAAGCCCTTTTAGACAAGGATGTACATGCTATTTGCACCTATACAGAATCTTTAGAAGGGAAAGTACAATCCGAAGCAATACTCCCTTATACAACAACGACACGTCTCCCTCGTATCTACGAGATTTTGCAAGCCGAAATGGTTTCTATCCCTGTGCGGCTTAGTCACAACAGTTCATCACAATCGGAGATGAAGGGATGAAATGGGTTTATGTTGCCGCAGGAATAGCATTTTTCTTCAAAATGCTATTCCTGTCTGAAAATCCGGCTCCTACCTTACCGTTCTCCATCGTCGATGCGGTGGTTCAAGATAGCGGCGTACCGAATGCAGTTTCAGGTATTATCCTGCGTAATCGCCTGTATGACACCATTTTTGAAGTGATTGTTTTTACGATCGCCATCATGGGAACTAAATATCTCTTATCCAATGAACGGCTACCTAAAAAGGTCTACCAATTTAGCGACGAATCTTCCATTATTCTGGCGCGGTTGGGAGCAACCATCTCTGCCTTGGTGGGAGTTGAGTTAGCGATTCGTGGCCATCTTAGTCCAGGAGGCGGTTTTGCGGCTGGAGTAGCTGGGGGAACGGCGATCGGACTGATTGCCATGACCTCATCTACGGCATGGATGCAGGGAATTTATCAGCGTTGGCACGCTGCTACCTGGGAAAAGATATCAGTGCTCATATTTATTTTACTGTCGGTGATAACGCTATCCGGATTTGAACTTCCCCACGGTGATTTCGGTGCTCTGCTGAGTGGTGGAATTTTGCCAATTTTGAATATTTTGGTAGCAGTCAAAGTAGCTTTGGGATCGTGGGCCGTCGTTCTCATATTTATTCGCTATAGAGGACTGTTGTAGGTACACTCATGCCTTGCACCAAAACTAAACGTAACGGTCTCTTCCATTGCAACGAGGTCAATGGGCTATGTCCCTGATTCGCTCTACTTTGTCGGCCCTTCTGTCCCCCTACCAGGTTTTTTACTCTTCCTGCTGCTGGTGGAATAGAGCTTGAAGTTCTGTTCTCAAGGCAGCAATTTCTGCCTGTAACTCTACGATCGCTTTTGCCCCTGCAACCTCAGCCTCCGGATTTTCAGCATCCTGACCCACAAAGAATGTGGCAAGGGTCGCTGCAACATAACCGAACACAGCAAAGGCATAGAGTGCTAGCAAAAAGCACAGTAACCTTCCCTCCGGAGTCTTTGGAAAGTAATCTGACCCCATCGTAGTCATCACCATTGCCGTCCACCAGAGTGCTGTGCCGTAATCGGTTAAGGCAGATTCAGGAACCTCACGCTCGAAGGCATACATTCCAGCAGCACCAATCAAAGTGGCGATTGCTGTTAGCCCAATGACATATCCCAACCCCCGTCGATTAACGCTTGCAGCTAAAACACGCATACCTCGATTAGTTCGGGTCATCACTCTAAGGAATCGTAAGCCTCGAACTGCACGAACCGTTTGGAATGCTCGCAAAACTTTCACTACTCGTAGAACCCGTAGAGCTGGCAGCATCAGTGAAAGCATCGTTAGCCAGTTCTGTTTCAGGTAGGCCAGTTTCTGAGGAGCCAGAAAAAACTTTAGCCCGAAATCCAGAATAAATAGCACCCAGATGGTAATGCCCAACACGTCCAAGAGCGGTGAAAGCCCCCAGATTAACTCAACTACAAATAGTGCCAACCAGACAAAGCTGAGGATTAGCATGGGAATTTCCAGCCAATTCTCAAGCTGTTGCAGAATTTCACTTTGCTCTTGTTCTAGGGCACGCTTTGTTAAGAAGTTTGGATTACTCATAAAATTTGGTTCATTACAAATTATGGTCGGGAGGTTCAAGGTCGGGTAGGTAAACGAGGTGCTTCGGTTCGTCTGACTTCTTTTACCTCACTGACTGTAAAGATGAGGGTAAAAGGTCGCCCCATTTCTCGTTCTACAAAGGCTTCTAAGAGCTGTACTTGCTTCGGCGTGATGGGTTCCTGCGATCGCACACTCAATCGCACTTGAGGTGGTTTGCTTAACCAATTCGTGTCGATGTTTAACAGTTCCAAGCGTTGAAATGTGAGCGTACGATTGATCAACGCTTTTTGCAGGCTACTCTCTAACTGGGTTTGACGAACTAATTCAGCAAAGCCAATACTCAGTGGCAATATCAGGGCAATGGTTAGAGCGGCGGTCCAACCAAGTGCCTTGCGGGCTTGATGAAGTGGAGTGTAGCCTGCTAGCAGAAACGTCAGCATACAGGATAGGGTGATACCAAGCAGATTGGTGAGATAGAGCAAAGCTGCTCCGACACTGAGCGACCACTCTCTTTGTGCTAACCCGAGCCCAATGACACAGATGGGCGGCATGAGGGCAACGGCGATCGCGGTTCCTGCTAAACTGCCTGAGATTTTAGGCTGAACTTTGGCATAGCCACTAATACCACCGGCTGCAACCGCAATTCCCAAATCTAGGAGCGTCGGTTTTGAGCGGGATAATACCTCGCTGCCAAAACTAGCAATACCCACTAACAACCCTAAACTCCAAGCTAAGACAATTGCCAGCAGTGTTCCGACCAACAATGAAATTAATCCTTTGCGAAAAAGCACTACATTTCCTTCGAGGGCTCCAAAGGCTAGTCCTCGAATCGGCAACATTAAAGGAGCAATAATCATGGCACCAATAATGACGGCAGTACTGTTGGTCAGCAGCCCAAAGGTAGCGATCGCACAAGAGCCAACGAGCAAAATTAAGTAGCTGGCACCGAGAATAGATTCCTCTAGCAATTCAGTCTGTAATTGCTGAAGTTGCTGGGATTCTACTCGCTTTTTTCCCATCAGTCGAAAGCGATCGCGAATGCCTTTTATTCTAAACACAAATCTTTTCTCATTAAATTAATTCTCTACTAATCGAAAACTGAGCTGTAGCCATTTCTTTTACTTCCCTCCGTCTCCCTCAATATTGTGCCATCACCTCTAGAGATTAACTAACACTAATCATGCACAGTTCTTACTGCTGATAATTATAAAAATAGGATAAACCCTTCTTGGTTTAAGATTAATCAGATTATTACTTTTCCCTAATTTTGTAGTGCAAAGCTAAATAGTGAAATCAGGATGAAATGTTTATCTATCTTTTGAACATGAGTGCTAAAGATGTCTCATTCTAAGGATTTCATAAAAAATGAAATCAGCATGAAATCTCTTCAGGCTCTAAGACAGAGGTTTTTAGTCTATCGTAAGCATGAAGAAAAGAGCACTTTAAATTCTTATATTGAAATGACCCGAAAGAACTGAATTAACCTAAGCAAAATGGTTAGCCTAAAGAAAAGAATTAATAAAAATCAGTCATTTTCCTTTTGAAACTTTGTTAACAGAAAATATATTTGAGCTGGAGATAACCCAGAAAGTCATTAAAGAGGAGTTATGAATCTAGAAATATCTACAGCTTGGGCTAAAGTTCAGGGAATGATCAATGGTGCGATCGCCTTGTTACCGAATATTGGCTTAGCGCTGATTGTTTTCCTTCTCTTTATATTTATAGGGGAATGGATTAAAAAGTTAGTCAAAAAATTAACTCGCAATCGTCGTCAGGCACGCAACTTGGGCATGGTGCTGGGACGCTTAGCTCAAGGATTCACAGTCTTGATGGGATTGTTTGTAGCCTTATCTATTGTGATTCCTACCTTTAAGGCAGGCGACTTGGTACAACTGCTAGGGATTAGTGGGGTCGCAATCGGGTTTGCGTTTCGAGATATCCTGCAAAATTTCTTGGCAGGGATCTTGATTCTCTTAACGGAGCCGTTTCAAATTGATGACCAAATTGTCTTTAAAGACTTTGAAGGCACCGTTGAAAATATTGAAACTCGCGCCACTACTATCAGAACCTATGATGGTCGTCGTATTGTCATTCCTAATGCCGAGTTATTTACCAATTCAGTCACAGTCAACACAGCTTTTGACAATCGCCGTTTGCAATATGACGTAGGCATTGGCTATGGAGATGATATTGACCGAGCTAAACAACTAATTCTAGAAGCGATCGCCAGTGTACATGGGGTCTTGAAAAGCCCTGAGCCTGATGCCTTAGTCATGGACTTAGCAGATAGTACGGTGAAGATTCGTGCCCGTTGGTGGATTAACCCACCGCGTCGGGCTGATGCGCTTGATATGCAAGACCAAGTGCTGACTGCAATTAAGAATAAACTCACTGCCAACGGCATCGATCTCCCTTTTCCAACTCAACAAATTCTTTTCCATGACCAAACCGAAGAAACCGACGGCGACCGCTCCCGTCAACGCGAAGGCTGGCCTGCGGGCAAACGCGAGGTGCCCAAGCCCCGGAGCATCAGCGGTTCTTTGCGGCAACTGGCTGAAATGCGGGCACAGCGGAACGGCAACAGCCACACTCAATCAACTGATGAGTTATGAAAAGTATCAAGTGGAGCAAGCTTTGGGACTCGCTCCACTCTAGTTATTGGTTTTTGCCAACTGTGATGGCCGTGGCGGCGATCACCCTAGCATTCGCAATGTTGGCGATTGATCGGGCTTCTCAGGAGAACATGAAGCAGCTCAAATGGATCTACACAGGTGGGCCTGATGGGGCGCGAGCACTACTCTCCGCCGTTGCTAGTTCCATGATCACAGTTGCCGCAACCGCATTTTCAATCACGATCATTGCGCTTCAGCTTGCGGCTTCCAATTTTGGGCCTAGGTTGCTGCGTAACTTCATGCAAGATACTGGAAACCAACTAGTTCTAGGGACTTTCATTGGCACCTTTATTTATTGCTTACTGGTTCTGCGAACCGTCCGGGGAGAAGACTATGCTCTGTTTGTACCCCAGCTATCGGTAACTGTGGGCATTGTGCTCGCCATCGCTGGCGTAGGTGTCTTAATTTACTTTATTCATCATGCTTCTACGATCATTCAGGCATCTCACGTTATTGCGGGTGTGAGTCATGATTTAGATGAAGCGATCGAGCGATTATTTCCAGATCAGCTTGGGCATGGTGTCCCGTCCAGATCAGACCGAAACATTGAAGAAATCCCGGCAAATTTCGACTCAGAGGCGTACCCAGTCAAAGCTTCTAGAACGGGTTATATACAAGCGATCGATAACCGAGAGTTGCTCAAGATTGCCTGCAAACACCACCTACTGCTACGGCTTCAGTGTCGCCCTGGTCAATTTATTGCCCAGGGTAGGGAACTAGTGCTGGTTTATCCCGCCAAGCATGCGCTCCCAAAACTAACAGAACGACTGAATGATGCTTTCATCGTGGGCAATGAGCGCAATGAGCAACAGGACGTAGAGTTTCCGATCAATCAACTGGTAGAAGTGGCACTTCGGGCTATTTCTCCGGCGGTGAATGATCCGTTTACAGCCATTCGTTGCATTGATCGAATTGGGGCTGCATTGTCTCGCCTTGCCCAACAGGAGTTTCCTTCTCCATATCGCTACGACCACCAAGGAACCCTGCGTGTGATTGCCGAGGGAGTCACGTTTGAAGAGTTAGTGGATTCTGCCTTTAACCAAATCCGGCGATATGCCAAATCGGATGCTGCCGTCACGATTTGTTTGCTCGAAGCGATCGCCACTATTGCCTCGACTACAGGCAATGCCAAACAACGAGCAGTTTTGCGCTGTCATGCTGAAATGATTCAGCGAGGAAGCCGTGAAGGTTTATCAGAAGAACTAGATCGGCAGGCTGTAGAGCAGCAATATGACAAGGTTATTACCAAGCTGGCTCAGCAAAGTCATCAGGTTGGGTTATTAAATCAGAAACATACTCATGATTCACGAGAGTAAGACTAATGTTTAGTACCAACTGGCAAGGATATAGAACAGCGGCTTGGATCGGAGCAGCTTTACTGGCAGCCACAGTCGTTGCTGCATGCATGCAGGGCAATTGGGGTAATGCTCTGTCCCTCGCCTGCTTTCTATTAGCTTTCTTAGCCTTTATGTTCCTCGCTAAGCCACTACCTACATTATTTGATTTTTTATTCGTCGTGGCAGCTCTCCTGAATGCAGGAGGTTGGGTGTGGGGATGGTTCTACCTGCCTGGAATATACGATGAGGCAGTTCATGGCTTCACTATGTTTGCTATTACTCTGGCACTTAGTTTTCTCACTTATGGTTCTGTGCTGCCAACGTTTCATGAACATAAGCTGTTATATCTAGCCGCGATCGCCAGCTTTGGCATTGCGATTGGAGCACTTTGGGAAATTGCCGAATGGGCGGCAGGAAATGTTCTCCCGGCTCAAGTTATTGGTAGTGTGGATGACACGATCATTGATTTAGTGATGGATACCTTAGGGTCCGGGCTAGCAGCCCTAACTAGTCTATGGGCATTAGAAGAAAGAGTACATTCTAGAGGAGCAACTCATCGGCGATCGCGATCGCGGAGCCATCTCTAAACGTTTCTACACTACATTTCACAGAAATCTCTAAATGTGTTTTGATCTAAATCAAAATATTGCATTTCTCCTAAAAATATAATTTTGGGAGGTTTTAATTTTTTAATGAGATCAATCAGATTGTAATTTTTTTAGTTAAATAGGGATATGTAGATGTAAAAGTATACCGCTTGCTACATAAAGGTTCTGCCCTTGTATGTCCTATTTGCAAAACAGAATTTAGCATATCTCTTTCGATAGCAGGATTTATTAAATTCATATCCTTTCTAATATGGATACAAGAAAATAAATTGGAGAAAATACATTATGACTTTGATGAAACTCAAAGACTTTTACCCTAATTCTCACGAAGACTCATCTAACGCAGAAGACGTCAAAGACTTTGATGTTTACACGCAAAGCGATGAGAAGATCGGTTCAATTGAACATATTTTAGTGGATGATCAAAGTGGCCGCTTTCGCTACTTTGTGGTTGACACGAGATTCTGGATTTTTGGTAAAAAAGTGTTGTTGCCTGTCGGGCGCGCTGCTATTAATTACACCGATCGCCGAGTCGAAGTCAAAAGCTTAACAAAGCAACAGGTCGAAGATCTGCCTAACTTCGATGATCTCGAAAAAGCAGATTATGACTACGAAGAACAGGTGCGAGGAACGTATCGTCCTGCTACGAGTGCTGCCACCAACTACGATCGCGATAGCTATAACTATCAGCAAGAACCCTCCTTGTATGACTTGAATGATCGCGATCATCAAAGCTTAAAACTTTATGAGGAGCGACTCATTGTCGACAAGCACAGGGAAAAAACTGGAGAAGTCTCGATTGGCAAACGAGTAGAAACGGAGACAGCACGAGTGGCTGTTCCAGTTGAAAAAGAGCGCATCGTGATCGATCGGACGACCCCAGCTACAGGTGCTGCTGTTGATTCCAGCAATGTCAACTTTGGCAACCAGGAAGCAGTACGGATGGAAGTTTACGAAGAAACTGCTGACATCCACAAAGAAGCCTTTGTGCGAGAGCAAGTTAATGTCAGCAAGGTTGTAGAAAAGGATACTGTGAACGCTGAAGAGAAAATCCGTCGGGAAGAACTAGATTTAGATAGGCAAGGTCGCTCAGTTGTAGATAAGCGTCGCTAACGCTAGATCGCTCTAGGTTCATCATTTTGTAGGGCTAAAGCCACTTTAAGGAGTGTGCTTTTAGCTCTATTTCTTTATAAGATTAAGAGACCTAACGCTAAAAACATACATAGCTATGGAACGCCAGCAAGACTGGTGGGCGATCGCTCAATATCCCTGATCGAGAGGTAAACTTGTGCGTTTAGGGCAGTGGATTGGTTTTCTTGCCCTCATTATCTCGCTTTATATCCTCTGGAGAATCCGGCAAGTACTGTTGTTGGCATTTACGGCTGTGGTTTTAGCAACTGCGCTCAATCAGCTCGTAAAGCGCCTGGAGCAGCGAGGAATTCATCGAGGCATTGGTATTGCTCTAACAATTACTAGTGTTCTGATTGCTCTAGCGGTTCTAGTAGCGCTAATTGTTCCTCCTTTCTTTGAGCAGCTACCCGCGTTGACCGAAGGAGTACCCAGAGGATTAGACCGTTTTCGGGCCTGGTTTGAAACGTTACGTAGCCGAATTCCAGGGCAGGCAGATGATGAAATTAGTATCTTTACCCAACTGACTCAACAACTACCAGATTTTATTAGTCGGGTGTTTGGCAATTTTTACGATTTATTTACTTACTCAGTCGAAATTATCTTGAACTTGTTGCTGGTTCTAGTTGTCACCATCATGCTACTGGCAAATCCCAGCGCCTATCGACAAGTCTTCTTGCTGCTTTTTCCCAAGTTTTACCACCAGCGGATCGATAAGATTCTCTTAGAATGCGAAATCGCTTTAAGTGGCTGGCTAGTAGGCATTCTATTTAATATGACAGTAATTACGGTTCTGAGCGGATTGGGTCTGTGGCTTTTAGGCATACCTTTGCCCTTAGCAAACGCTTCGCTCGCAGGGTTACTCACGTTTATTCCCAATCTCGGACCGACCCTCAGTGTGGTTCCTCCCGCTGCTCTTGCCTTGCTAGGCGCTCCTTGGAAAGTGGGAGCAGTGGTAGGACTATATATCGTCATTCAACAAATTGAGAGCAATGTTTTAACTCCCTTGGTGATGAAGCATCAGGTTTCCTTACTGCCAGCCATCACTCTCTTAGCCCAAGTTGCTTTCTCTATCTTCTTTGGGTTTATGGGTTTGCTGTTAGCGCTGCCTTTGCTGGTTGTGGCTCAAGTCTGTCTAAAAGAGGTACTGGTTGAAGATGTCATGAGCCATTGGGAAAGCAACGAAGCAGATCAAGATAGCTAAGAGTGGTTGGGTGGTTCTAGAACACTGACATCAATGAGGGGAGTTACATTAAATCCTTGGTTGACCAGATGGGTTTGGATATCTTGAGTTAATTGAGTACGAATTGCTTCTGTAGGCTGTTCTATCCCTCGTTGTCGCTGCACATATACTGTCCCCAGCAAGGTATTTTGGCCTTTAATATCAGGACGGGTGAAGCGAACATTGGCCTCTACTAAACTCGCTAAGCCGCTTTGATTAACCACCTTCTGAATTTCAGCGGTCGCTCGTTGCGAACGGCTGGAACGTTGTAGGTTGGGCGAGCTGGCAAATTGCCAGGTAAGCAGTCCCGTCAAAGCTGCCGTTGTACCTACTAAAATAGCTGGAAACGCCCAAGCTTGGCCTCGTTGATAGCGAGCTCCCTGAGCAGAGATGCCGTAGAGCCGAAACACGATCGCAGCTGATAGATTGATGCCGACCAGTTGTAGCAACAGGACAAAAATACCATTCACAGCCAAGTCCCAGCGTCCCATGGCGCCTGCCATCCCAACCAGACCAGCCGGAGGTGCCAAGGAAGCTGCAACCAGCATCCCAGTTGCAGCCCCAGAGACCAAGCTACTACGCTCAGACTGCACCAGATTTAAGGCTCCCGCCGCACCTGCAATAATGGGTAGCATCACAGCAACAGCAGAAATTGTACTCGTTGCTGCCATCTGCTCTGTTACAACTTCTTGGCGTAGAACCAAGGTAAGTAGCCCCGTTACAGCGATCGTAACGGCTAAGGCAGAAAAATATCTCAGCAGACTACGGCCTAAGAGATGGCGATCGCCTCGCGCAGTAGCCAGCGCCACATTCATAGCTGGCCCCGCAAAGGGAGCGATTAACATAGCTGCAACTAACAGATAGCTGGTACTGGTAAACAACCCAATCCAGACCACGACTCCAGCCGCCGCTGCATATCCTAAAAAACCTTTCCAAGAGCCAACGCTTTGCAACCCAGAGAGAAACACTTCAATGGGGCTACGGACTGCTACATCTGTGACTTGCTGTGCCGCTTCATCCGCAGGTGGTTTTAATCCCATAACTCCACGGGGATTGAGCGTAATCTGAAGATTGGGCAGCCCTTCTAGCGCTTGCATCAGAGCTTCAACTTTGCGGTTGGAGATATGAATAATCACCACATCCAGCGGTTCCTCAGTCCCCGTCGCTTCAAATAAGGCTAGGTTCGCTCCATCATGAGCTTTGGCCGTATTTAAGACCTCTTTTCCGCATCCTCGTGGAACTTGCACGAGTATTTGGCGCATGACACTTGCTCCTAACGTATTCCTTGATGGTCGTCAATGGTTTAATCAATGTCTTAATCCAATCGGAGATCGGTGACTAATAGCTATACCGTTATGTAGATTTCTCTTTATTTTTAATCCGATATGGTTTCTTCAGGGCAACTACAAAAGTTGCGGTTGCTTCCTCATCGCCTCGATACAGTATCACAATAGGTACGATCGCTTTTGTATCTAGCATTGAGCGAATAGAACTTTAATCTCAAAACGCATTAGTTCAAAGCGCATTGGTGGGATAGCAACACTCAAAGGTATGTGAAATGAGTGAAAAACGTCCTAGCAACATCATCATCAAAGTATTTTGGTCGCTTGTCATTCTCCTAGCAGCCTTTGTCATCGGTAGCTTGATGCTCACATAGAGTAAAGCAGTCGATCAAGAATTGGAAGATACTCAATCGCTCATCCAAAGCTTCATCCAGAGCTAGGGATAGAGTAACATTTGCATGATCGGACATGCGGGTAGCCTACGGAGTTACCTCAACCGTTTCACAAGTACATACCGGAACTTAGAATATCCTCGTGATGCGCTGGGTAGACTAACTACACCCTTTGGACACCTCCACGTTAAGGGCGGCTCTAGTATTTATTCCGCTTCTAGTTTATTGGAATCTGCTAGGTGGAGCAGGTCTAGCGGGAAGTTGATGAATTGAGTGCGATCGCACTGTTGGCAGAAATCATCGACAGCGCATAAGAGGTCTTCTAAACTAAGCATAGGATGAGTATCAGCAGCTTGGAACTTCAATACTTTCAGCCTACCTACTCATCTTCTACTTATCCCAACAAACTCACGTTAGATTACTCGCCAGGTTGTTGATGCGAATACTTAGCTTTTCGAGTTTAAGCTCTAAGATAATTTTCGTCACCTTATTTTTTCTGTTGTTTTTCCTGTCTTTGTTTAGTTATTTTTTTAATCAACTATTGATTTTATTTGTATGTTTTTCCATTATTCTCGGATTGGTTCAGGGTATTAAACTTAGTAGAGGTGGCTTGAGGAGAACCCTGATCGCATCAATCATTTTAGTTGCTTTGTGAGGTACTTATAACGTGAGCCCAAGAATTAACTTCTGGATGACAGCGTCGGCTCGCCAAAGTGTGGTTAATCGTATGATTTCAAATAATGCTATCCCAACTCAATACGAGGTAGTTCTAAAAGACAGCCCTATAGAAAACTTACTATTGGGGCAGGCTACAGCATACATTGATCGAAATTATCATTCGGTCTATTTCAATTATTATAAAAAAGGATTCAATCAAGCAGCATTCTTTATTTATACAAGTGATCCAAATAGGATTGATCCTCGTTACATTCAATTAAAACAATTAAAAAACAATTGGTTTTTCCTACTCAGAGGCTATGCCGATTAAGATAACGTTTACTTCTTATTGTTTTAGTAATTTATTCTAGAGGCAAACGCACGGTAAATGTGCTGCCCTTACCAAGTTCACTGCGTACTTGAAGGGTGCCGCGATGGGCCTGAGCGATCGCTAAAGCAATGGGTAAACCTAAACCAGAACCGCCGGTGTGCCGCGATCGATCTTGTTCTACTCGATAAAAGCGATCGAAAATTCGGACTTGGTCAGCTGGAGCAATTCCTAGCCCTGTGTCCTGCACTTGCACAATGGCGTATTGTTCATCCCTGTTTAGCGAAACCCTAACTTGTCCTCCCGTGGGCGTTGCTTGAATTGCATTGTTAATTAAGTTGCAAACCAAACGATAGAGCTGTTCTTCGTCGCCTAAAACATAGACGGATGTAGGCACCTGTAACTGCATCGAGAGTTCCACCGCCTCTTTAACCGCTAAAAAAGCGAGTTCTTCTATCAAGTCGCTGATTAAATCATTCAGGCAGCAAGCGAAATGCTTTCCTGTCAGTTTACGCTGGTCAATGCGGGTTAACAGTAGGAGATCCTTAACCAACTCTGAAAGGCGTAGAGTTTGTCGTTGTAGGACGGCTAAGGCTCCTCCTGCCGTCTCTAAAGTAGAGCTTTCAGACTTACTTTGAAAGCGTAACGTCGATTCGATCGTGGCTTGCATGGCAGCGAGCGGCGTGCGAAACTCGTGGGCAGCATCGGCAGTGAACTGCTGCATTTGTTGATAAGAGCGATAAATCGGTTGCATTGCGAGTCCCGCTAGCCACCAACTAGACCAAGCCACGAAGAGCAGCGCGATCGCACACCCCAGCAGCAACGTCCAACGTAAGGCAACCAAATTTTGGTCTAAGTCTTGGAGCGATCGCCCCACCTGCACATAGCCTCCCGGCTGCTTTTGTATCTGTAGGGGTAAGGAGACTTGGCGATAGCGAATTCCCTGCCGATCCGTCAATGTTTGCCATTTTGCTTTTCCCGACGTGCTAGGTAATTTGTCTATCTGTAGCCCCATCACCACAATGGGTCTTCCCGTTGAATCTATTAAGCGGATGTAGTAATTGATGGGGTCGGGTACACCGACTAGGGGAGGCCGAATGACTTCAGGAAGTTGAGCTGCTTTAGTAGCTTCAGTAGTAGGAATACAATCTGCTTCAGCGAGACATAACCGCAAGGAGAGATTTTCAGCCACCTGACGTAACTGCTCTGGTCGCTGTATAACAGGCTCGATTCGTTTGGCCACAACCCCTGTAACCGCTTGCAATCCTTGGTCAATGGTTCGGCGGTAGGCCTGGGCAACCACCTGATAAACTCCAAAACCAGATACCCCCATGATGCAAGCCATAACCCCAGCGTACCAGAGAGCCAAACGCAGACGAGTTGAACCAAAGAGTTGATTGTCTTTCATGGCTCATCCATCCAGGTTAAAGCGATAGCCTACACCGTAGATGGTTTCAATCATAGTCCCCTCATCTTCCAACTTGCGGCGGAGTAGACGAACTTGGGCGGCAACAACATTGCTCACAGGTTCAGCCCCCACTTCCCAAAGCTGGTTCATGATTTGATCGCGGTTCACAATTTGGTTGGGATGCTTCATGAAGTATTCCAAGAGCTGAAATTCTTTTATGGTTAGAGGAATCGCCTGGCGATCGCCATTCACATCTTGCCGAACGACTGCGTGAGTTCCATAGTTGAGCGTTAAATTGCCAGCTCGGAGTTGAGGCGGCTGGATCTGAGGCGATCGTCGCCGCAACGCCCGCAGTCTTGCCAGCAGTTCTGCCATCTGAAAAGGCTTAACCAAGTAGTCATCTGCACCACTATCAAGCCCTTGAATCTTTTCCTCCATGCGGTCTTTTGCCGTCAGCATCAAAACAGGGAGTGGGCTATTTTGGGCACGTAGTCGTCGGCACAACTCCACCCCTGACAGCCCTGGCAACATCCAATCAAAAATTGCCAACGTGTACTCAGTCCAATGTGCTTCTAGATAATTCCAGGCTTGCGTGCCATCCAGCACCCAGTCCACCACGTAGGTCTGGTGATTCAGAACTTGTTTAATGGCTGCGCCTAAATCGGCTTCATCTTCAACTAATAGCAGTCGCATTATCAATAACTTTGTTTCTTATTAAAATCCCTTAATTACAAGGTATTTACAGAATAGTGAAATCACTATGAAACTCCTCTCTTCCATTGGATGTAAATACCAATAGCTTACGTATAAAAGGCTTGAGTTAATAATGAAAACAGCATGAATTTTTACTCAACCTATAAACAGAAATACTCACTATAACCTTGGCTGGAAGAAATAATTAAATTCAATTCCTATAGTAGTGGAGAAATGATTAAAGTTTGATGTTGGCAAGAGATTTCAGGAATCACTTAAAACATTTTAGAGTAATGATTTCTTTTCAAATTTTATTTAGTTTCAATAAAGATCTTGTTTAGGAGAAAGTTATGGACCAGCAAACTCATTTAATTCGGAGAAGATTTGGTCTACTAGGAACGATCTGTGGAAGTTTATTGGTGGGTCTACCTACGATTTCCTGGGCTAGCCCATCTGTCCCTAGAGTACTCAATCCATGCCCTGGCATTTATTATGAGGAGCCCTACAACAGCACAAAGTTAGTTCCTAGAGGTTGCCCCTCTAATGCGGCGACTCGGCTTCTAAGCGAGCAAACTCAATTGCCACACCAGCAGGTTATTGTGGTTCCTTCTAGAATGCCGATGCTTCCTCTAGCCCAACCAATAGCACAACCACCACTCCCCATCAATAGAGCGGAGCCGATCGCGACTGTAACGCCTATGGCAGGGAAAGTGGACGTGAGGTTGAAAAATAACACTAACACTCTCATTAGTTATGAGGCGATCGGATATACGCAGCGTCGTTTCTTGGTCGCAGGAGCAGAAGCTACCTTGAGGCTACCGACCCCTGCAACCATCACGATGGTACGGCAGGACGAGGGTCTCTTGGAAGTGATGTCAATGCCCACTTCTAGAAGCGGAATGTTGGCAGTATCGCTCGATGAAACAACCACTTTAAGGGATAACCAAGGCATCTTGAGAATTCAAACAGATGGTCAAGTCTTCTTGAACTAAACCCATAGAAATCAAGCAACTTAGGTGTGAACAGATTTTTTGTTAACTGTTTTGACCTAGCCGTTCTACCTTAATTGGTCTGAACCTAACCAACAGTGAACTCAAAAGTTCTTTGATCATAATAACGGAGTGAAAATCCCATGAATCGCTGCACAATCTCTAATCACAATAACTTGGCTCAAAAGCTGTGGAAAGCTAATAGAACACTGCCTACAGGAATTGCCCTAGCCCTGATGGCTTTAATCCTTCCTGCTTGCACGGATGGACGGCAAGAAGCGGCTGCCCCGCCCCCTGCGGGAAATGTCACGACTGAGGAAGTTGCCAATGAGACTAACCGCTTGATTGGACAGACGGTGACCATTAGAAGCAAGCCAATCAAGAAAATTGGCCCTAACACGTTCACCGTAAGCGATGAACAGTTCTTTGGTACTGAATCAATTCTGGTCGTGAATGCTTCAGGCGCAACCTTTGCTCTACCTGCTGACGATGATGTTGAGGTGCAAGTCACAGGCCAGGTTCGCAACTTTGTCCTAGCAGAAGTTGAACGTGAGTTTGACTTAGACTTAGACCCTGAAGTGTATGTTGAGTACGAAAGCAAGCCCGCCATTATTGCTCAAGCGATCGCCCTAGCCCCCAAACCGGGCACAATCACCGAAGATCCTCAGCGGTACTACGGCAAGGCGTTAGCAGTCACAGGTGAAATCGAAGACGTTAGAAGCCCAAACTCCTTCACGCTGGATGAAGATCAGTTGTTTGGTGCCACTGATTTGCTGGTCTTACGAGCCAATCCTAAGGCGGGAGCCCCAGCTGTAGCCCCCGTAAAGGATGGCGAAACTGTGGCGGTAACGGGTGTATTGCGTCCCTTCGTCGTGGCTGACATTGAGCGAGACTATGACTTAACTTGGGATTTAGATTTGCAGAAGAAGCTAGAAGCGGAGTACAGCCAAAAACCTGTACTAATTGCTGATGCTGTCTATCCTTCCGCAATTCCAGACGTTGCCAAGTAAGCCGTAGCCTTAGAGGATGGGTTGAATGGTAATACTGCCCGACCCATCCAACTCTGTATTGAGCAAGTGACCACAGCACCTGTATGTAAGTGCTATGAATTTCGCTAAGCAAGCAGCACTAGAGATGCGTTTCATCAAACTTTACGTAATTTTTTGCAATTGCGTCAACGTCTAGAACCCTATTTTTATACTCTTGCTTGAGAAGCCCATCAACATCGCTCTCCTTTAGTTCGTGCGCTTTGGGGAGTCGCTCCAGAAGACGCGGAGCTTTGAAGCATTGAGGATGCGTTTCTTTTGGACGATGTTTTGTTAGTGTGCCCCATTGGGCAGCAAGGTGCGAATTCTTGTACTGTCAAGCTGCCTCAGGGAGAGTGGTATGAATTTGAGCAGGATAGATTGCATACGGGCGATCGCTCTATTCAACTCACAGCACTCTTAGAAGAACTGCCACTTTCGGTCAAGGTAGGCAGCATTATACCCACACAAGAAAACCATCAGTTGATTTTACACCTCTATCCTTCAGCATCAGGATACTGCGAGGGCCGTATCTATAGTGACGCTGGGGATGGCTACAGAGAGTGGCGGAGCAACCACTTTTGCCTAAAGCCACAACCAAACCATCTGGAATTGACTTGGCAGCAAGAGGGAGACTATGCCTTTCCCTATAAAGGAATACGGTTGCAGGTGCATGGTCTGACGTTAGGGCAGGTCTACATGGATGGACAGCCCCTTTCCTTTAATAACAACTGTATTGAAATTAAGCGAGCTGAGCTTGAGCCTGCGCTGAGCTAAATCCCCATAGGAGCAAAGAGTCAAATGAACGGTGAGCAACACATACAAACTATCACTCAATCTACCGATGAGCCACAGCCGCAAGTTCCTAAACCGCCTCAAGGACGAGATTGGCTGAAATGGTTAGGGCCTAGCTTCCTCTGGATGCTATCTGCCGCTGGCTCTGGTGAGTTACTGTTCACTCCCCGAATTGCAGCGCTCTATGGCTATACGCTATTGTGGGCACTCCTAGCGGCAGTAGTCCTAAAATGGTTTATCAACCGTGAAGTTGGCAGGTTTACCGTTTGCACCGGGGTCACAATTCTAGAAGGCTTTAAGCGGCTACCTGGACCCAAGAACTGGGCCATCTGGTTGATTTTGGTGCCTCAGTTTGTGGTGGCGATCGCTACGGTGGCGGGTATGGCAGGAGCCGCTGCAAGCGCACTCATTTTGATGACCGGAGGTACCGCCCAACTTTGGACAGTAATCATCATTGTGGTGACAGCCGCGATCGTCTTTCTGGGGCAATACGATGGCGTCGAAAAAGCTTCATCCTATATCGGCATCGGGCGCACCATAGCCGTGGTGGCTGCTGCCGTTTTTGTCTCCCCCAACCTGAAACAACTTTCAGGCGGGTTAGTTCCTCAAATTCCTCAAGATGTCCAGTATCAAGAAATCCTACCTTGGTTGGGGTTCATGCTAGCAGGGGCCGCTGGAATTATGTGGTACTCCTACTGGATTGGTGCTAGAGGTTACGGTGCTGCTACTAACAAGCGCGAAGAACCGATTGACTTTAAGCAGCTCGATCGCGATCAACGACAGCGGTTACAGGGATGGCTCAGTCTGATGACCTTCTCCAATACCCTCGCTGTCGTAGGAGCCTTATTGGCAGCCCTATCGTTTCTAATTTTGGGAGCAGAACTGTTGCGTCCCCAGGGCTTAGTACCCAGAGAAAATCAGATTGCAGAAACCTTGGGGAGCCTCTTAGGAGATCTTTGGGGGCCTTTTGGCTTCTGGTTTATGGTCGCGATCGTCTTTATCACCTTTTGCAGTACTACCATGTCTGTGCAAGATGGGTTCGGACGGATGTTTGCCGATGGCACCCAGATTTTGCTGCAAGGGTTTGGGGTTCGGGGTGGTCGCTGGACCAACGAAAAATTCCTACGCAAGTTCTACATTGCCACCTTGCTGGCAGTACTCCCCATTGGTGGGTATCTGCTTTTTGGCAAACCTGTGGGGTTACTTCAAACCGCTGGAGCCATTGAAGCCTCGCATATCCCAGTCGTCACTGGGCTGACTTTATATCTCAACCACCAGATGCTACCGAAGAAGCTACAGCCTGATCCGCTCAGCTTCTGGGCTACGACTTTAGCAGGACTATTTTTTGCTGGATTTGCAGTGACTTATTTATTACAGCTCACTGGCCTGGTCGGCTCAGGTGGAGTGTAGAGCCAGGAACGAAGTGGATAAGCTGCTGTGAACAGCGCTGTTTAAAGCATTAAAGCAGCTAGAGCAAACTCAGAAAGTAGAGCCGAGAGAATAGTGATGCCACAAAGACAAGAGACTCATCTCACCAAACCCCAAGCGACTAAGCCTGTCTGTAACCGCATTGGAATTGTGTTTGACTTTGACGGCACGCTGGCCCCGGATACTTTCGATGAGCTAGTGAAAACTTTAGGTTTAAACGTCGATGAATTTCGCCAGCAGCAATATGAACCCTTGAAGGACGCAGGCTGGGATCATGTGGCAGCTAGATTTTACTGTTTAATTCAAGCATCCAAACAGTACCCAGAGATCGAGCACAAAATCACCAAAGATTATTTGATTCAGTTTGGTCAACAGCTCCAGCCTTTTGATAGTGTTACGGAGATGTTCGATCGCCTGCATCAGCACGTACAGGATCTCAATCCCCAAATTGAACTAGAGTTTTACATCATCACGGGTGGATTTGGGGAGGTGGTTCGCCACACCTGCATTGCCCCTTACTTTACTCAAATTTGGGGATGCGAATTTCACTATAGCCAAACGGGTGAAATTGAGTTCCTGAAGCGCAGCATCAGCCATACAGAAAAGACTCGCTATTTGATGCAGATTGCCAGTGGTCAAAATCAGGTGGATGGAAATGGGCGCTCGTTTGCCTATCGAGATGTTTCAGAAGATCAATTGCACATTCCCTTGTCACAAATAATCTATATCGGAGACGGAGCATCGGATATCCCTTGTTTTTCAGTCTTGAATGATAAAGGCGGGATTACGATCGGTGTTTATAAAGAAGCCCAGACCTGGGATCAACAGATTCAAGTGAGTGAGAGTCAGCGAGTCACCAATTTGGCTGAAGCCGATTATCGTGAAGATTCAGAATTAATGCGATCGCTCACTCTAGCAGTTGAGAGCTTATGCAAACAGATTACCTTACGTCAGTTAAGCGTTGGGGAATAAACAAAGCACCGTAACGTCAGGAGGTAGCAAAACAATGAGTCAACCAATTGGACACACCCATTGGGCGATCGCCGAAGGGTACATTCCTGCCTATAGCAATGGACCCGAACCGCAATTTACCAGCCATGAAACAGCCTGTCTACTGAATACCTCGGATCAGGATGCCCATGTCGAGATCATGATTTATTTCAGCGATCGCGAACCTTTAGGACCCTATCGTGCCACTGTTCCGGCTCGTCGGACAAAGCATTTACGGTTCAATGACTTGTCTGATCCTGAGCCGATTCCCCGTGATACAGATTACGCCAGTGTGATTGAATCGGATGTGCCGATCGTGGTTCAGCACACTCGTCTAGATTCCCGCCAAGCGGAGAATGCTTTATTAAGTACGATTGCTTATGCCAGTAGTGATTAGGAATCGGATCAATGAAAAGCGTTTGGTATAAAGATGCCATCATCTACTCGTTAGATGTGGAAACATTCATGGATGGCAATGGCGATGGTATAGGCGATTTTATTGGACTTACACACCAACTGAACTACCTAGCTGGGTTAGGAGTTACTTGCTTGTGGCTTCTGCCATTTTATCCCTCGCCTAACCGGGACAATGGTTATGACGTTACAGATTACTACAATATCGATCCTCGTTTAGGCACATTAGGTGATTTCGTCGAGTTCATGCACCTAGCACGAGAGCGAGGGATACGAGTGCTGATCGATCTTGTCATCAATCACACATCTGATCAACATCCTTGGTTTCAGCAATCCCGTGCTAACCCAAATTCTCGTTACCGGGATTACTACGTTTGGTCCAAGAATCCCCCCGAAGATGATCCGAGTTTGATTGCCTTTCCCACCGTAGAGGATAGCTTGTGGGACTACGATGAGCAGGCAGATGCCTACTATCTGCACCACTTCTACAAACATCAGCCCGACCTGAATATTACTAACCAAGCGGTTCGAGAAGAGATCTGCAAAATCATGGGCTTTTGGCTAGAACTAGGCGTGTCTGGCTTCCGGATTGATGCAGCTTCCTTCTTAATCAATGGCATTGGTGTTCCGGAAGCTGATCAGGAGAACTTGCAGAACTTTTTTGATGAGATGCGAGGGTTTCTGAGTTCACGCCAAGGAGATGCAGTACTGCTAGCAGAGGCGAATGTGCCCGCAGAAGAAATTCCTACTTATTTTGGTCAGGGAAATCGCATCCATCTCCTATTCAACTTTTTGCTGAACCAGTACATGTTCTTGGCACTGGCTCGTCAAGCAGCCGAACCGCTATGCTATGGGCTAAAAACCTTACCAGAAATTCCTGCTCAGTGTCAGTGGTTAAATTTTGTCCGTCATCATGATGAGCTAACGCTCGATCGCTTGAGTGACTCAGAGATGCAAGAGATCTTTGATGCTTTTGCTCCTGAAGAGAATATGCAGATCTTTGGACGGGGAATTCGCCGCCGCTTGCCGCCTATGTTCAAGGGCGATCGCCGTCGCATCGAACTCACTTATAGCTTGATGTTTAGCTTACCAGGTACCCCCTTATTACGCTATGGCGATGAGATCGGCATGGGGGATGACCTATCCTTGCCAGGACGAACGAGTGTGCGAACGCCAATGCAATGGTCGGACGAACCGAATGGCGGCTTTTCTGATGCAACCTCTGACCAACTGCCCCAGCCTGTGATTAGTGGGGGAAAATACAGCTACAAAGAGGTTAACGTTGCTCAGGGACAGCGCGACCCAACCGCACTCATTAACTGGATAGAACGCCTGGTCCGAATTCGCAAACAATGCCCAGAACTGGGCTATGGCACATTACATATTTTAGAAACGGATACTCCGTGTGTCTTTGCTCACTGCTGTGCCTGGAGCGATCGCGCGGTGATTGCCGTACATAACTTAGCAGACCATGACTGTACAGTCACACTTAAATCAACTGATTACGAGCATCTGTTCGATCTGTTTGGCGATCGCCCCTATGAATCGCTCAATGGGGACGAAAAAGTGGTTCAACTATCTCCTTACGGCTACCGCTGGTTTAGGGTCAATCGGGCTCATTCAGAGCTGCTATGACACACCGCGACTCTCAACCGCAAAACCTACAACAGCAGGCCCAACGAATTTCTGCCCATCCTTGGGTTGAGAAACTAGCCCGCTTTGGCTATGCAGCCAAGGGAACAGTTTATTTCGTGGTTAGCTTACTGGCAGCACAGACAGCGATCGGCAGGGGTGGCGAAACTACTAGCACTAGTGGAGCCTTGGAAGAGATAGTGGCTCAGCCCTTTGGCAAGGTTCTCCTCAGCCTGATTGCGATCGGTCTCATGGGTTATGTGTTTTGGCGATTGGTGCAAGCTCTTCTTGACCCAGAACATCAAGGCGAGAAGTTGAATGCTAAACGGGTTGCTCGACGCTTAGGTTATGCGTTCAGCGCCATCTCGTATGGCAGTTTGGCGTTAACTGCCATCGGGCTAATTTTTAGTTTTGGTGAAGGGGACAGCTTTACCACTGAGGATTGGACAGCCCGATTTCTGTCGCAACCCCTGGGGCAATGGTTGGTCGGGCTAGCAGGAGGACTCACAGTGGTTGTGGGCCTGTACCACCTCTACAATGCCTACCAAGCAAAGTTTATGCAGAAATTTAAACAGCACCAGATGAGCCGAATCGAGCATAAATGGACCAAGAGAGCAGGGCAGTTTGGGATTGCGGCTCGTGGATTAATGTTCGGCCTGATTGGTATTTTCTTAATCGTAGCGGCATGGCAATCCAAGGCCAGTGAAGCGAGAGGCTTTGGCGGAGTCTTAGCAACCCTAGAACACCAACCTTTTGGTTCTTGGTTGTTAGGTCTAATGGCCCTCGGACTGATGGCTTATAGCATCTATGCTTTGGTGGAAGCTCGTTATCGCTGCATTGTTAACTAGTAGATTGCAGTCAATTATCCAGGGAGATCGGTCATGGTACAGATTGGTTATCACGCCTCTCACGAACAATTTCCGCCTAGTCAACTGCTGAAGTATGCCCAAATGGCAGAACAAGCAGGATTTACGCGCGTGCTTTCATCCGATCACTTCCATCCTTGGAGTGAGCAACAAGGGCAAAGTGGATTTGCTTGGTCTTGGTTAGGCGCAGCCATGCAAGCAACTCCCAGTCTCTCCTATCGAGTGGTCAATGCTCCCGGCGATCGCTACCATCCGGCGATCATCGCCCAAGCTGCCGCTACCCTCGCTGAAATGTTTCCCAATCGCTTTTGGCTGACAGTCGGGAGTGGGCAGGCACTCAACGAGCACATCACCGGAAATAAATGGCTGATCAAGGGCGATCGTAATACTCGGCTCAAAGAGTGTGTTGATATCATGCGGGCCTTATGGGCAGGCGAAACGGTGACCCATCACGGGTTAGTTTGTGTTGAAGAAGCCAAACTTTATTCTCGCCCTACCACCCCACCGCTAATCATTGGGGCAGCCGTGACAGAAGCGACTGCCGAATGGTTGGGGAGCTGGGCCGACGGGCTGATTACCATTTCACGCCCACCCGAAAAACTCAAACGAGTCGTTGATGCTTTCCGACGCGGAGGGGGGGAAGGGAAGCCCATGATTTTGAAAGTTCAGCTTTCCTACGACCACACGGACGACATAGCTCGTCAAAAAGCTCATGAACAATGGCGCAACAATATCTTTAAGAATGTTTTGATGACGCAGCTACGAACACCCCAGCAGTTTGACGCCGCTGGAGAATTTGTTACACCACAAGAGCTAGATGAACACGTCCGGATCTCAGCCGATCCGCAGCAGCAGATTGCGTGGCTACAGAAAGATATTGAAGTAGGCTTTGATGAATTGATTTTGCATAACGTCAACCGAGAGCAGGAGCAATTTATCAAAGCTTTTGGGGAGAAGGTTCTGCCAGCACTAAGGAAAAGCGAAATCTGAAGCCCACCAGTTCTTGAATAATTTGCTGAGCGAGTTGGAGCTTGGTTTGGTCAACATCATCCGGCTTAAGTCGGCGTTTCGGCTTAAACACTTTGAACAGTAAGGGAAAGGCAAGAGCGCCCAGCACGCCGTAAGCATTGACCGAAACCCTGCCATTGTCTACTTTGCCCACATTGCTGATGTGCTGCCGCTCTACATAATTCGTCGTCTTTCTTTTTTGCGGTCTCCGGTGTCATCAAGGACAAGGACAATCAGTTGCCCCTGAATTTGTTCGATAATTAAAGACAGACGTTGATAGCGTACTGCTTCTACCTGCCAAGGGGAGTGAGTCAGGAAATGGTGTAGCACTTGGTCATTTGGCAAGCCTACAGCTTTGGCAATTTCGGGTAAGGACGTGCGAGCTAGAGGAGCGACCAAGCCAAGATGTAGAGAGGCGAATGCTTCAAAACTGCGGACATCGTTAAACAGATGTCGGTAGGCTTGACAGTAGTTATCGACAAAACGAACCGTGAAGTAAGAGAGACGAGGTGCAATCATCCCAACCACCTCAAGCAGGAGGCTCTATTCGGCATTGAGCCGAGATATGTGCAAAAATTTATCAGACGGACATCAAAGCCTTGATGGGTCTTACTTTCGTTTTTTACATAGAACATAGATAATCCTATTGAATAATTGCGCCCCTCTACAACTACTCAACGAGAGAATTAGGGTTTCAGGCTTCAGATAAGCTAGAAAATAGGGTATGTACTACTGATTTCTGAGTAGTACTTAGGTCATAAGTAATCCAAACCTATACTGTTCAAGGTTTTCACGAATTACAGCTAAGGACAAAGAGCTAGAGTGCGAACCTAGCCTGTATTTCAAGGCGATGTGATAAAGAATTACACGTATCTCGGCGTGCGATTCGTTTCTGCCCAAGTCAAGCCCCTCCACCAGGCTTGAAATAAAGCAGAGTCAGGGTGTAATGCCCTGATAACTCAACTTCTGTGTGGTGCGTCCAACTTGGACCATTCCATCTCCCCTAGTGTTGGGGTAACAGCCTAGCCCTCAGGTGTGCGACTGACTCTCAATCGTCTGAAGCAGGGCTAAAAGGCGGTCACTCGGAACCCGACCGGGAATCCCGCCGAGCAAAGCTGCATACGGCTAACGCCAGTGAATCCATGCTTGAACCATCGTCAACGTGAACAAGCCTACGCGGGTTAACGGGCTTGCCCAAAAGGGAACGGATTCGAGACAGGCAGTTGCCGAGCTGACCTGTTATACCAATTCTTCAAAAGTAGACGACAGATGCTATAAAACTTGAGGTGGGTTTAATCGTAGAGTATGGCAGGGGTTTACAAACTAGAGATACAAGAGAGTGAAGAGGATCTCA